>USNN01000005.1 GCA_900556185.1 uncultured Eubacteriales bacterium | reverse complement strand
CTGAACTCTTTTCTACCCCGTTTTTATATTTCCAGTGGGCGGCGATACCATACTCGCACACTCGGTGCATTTCTTTGGTTCGGATTTGAACCTCGAATGGCATACCCGTTTCAGTTAAAAGTGTTGTGTGTAAACTTTGATAGCCGTTTTTCTTTGGCGCAGCTATATAGTCTTTTATTCTACCTGGGACTGGTTTCCAGCGGTTATGAATTTCGCCTAAGCAATAATAGCAGTCTTTAACAGTATCTACCAAAATTCGATGTGCAAGCAAATCGTAAATAGATTCTATGCCTTTTGCTCTAGACTTTTTATATACGCTGTATTTTCGCTTAATTCGGCTTTGAACTTCGCCCTTTATTCCTATTTCAACTAGCATATCTTTTAGGGCTTTATTGACCTTTTCTAGGTCTTCGGAATGTTTTTTTAGGGTGTTATCTAGCATTATGGAAATTTCTTGGTATTCTTTTGGGTGCAGATATTTAAAGCACAAGTCTTCTAGTTCGCCTTTTATGGAACCTAAGCCTAGTCTTTCGGCTATTGGAATATATACATCCCGTGTGTCTAGCGATTTTCTTACCTTATGCTCGGCTGGCATATTTTCTAGCGTTCGCATATTATTCAGCCTATCTGCCAGTTTTATCATAATAACACGAATATCCTTAGCCATTGCTAAAAACATTTTTCTTAGTGACTCTGTATTTTCATTGGCTTTAGATTTATATTTTAGTGTTTTTACTCGGCTTACGCCGTTAACTAGTTCTGCAACGGTGTTACCAAACACGCTTTTTAGTTCGGTTATTTTTGTGTCGGTATCTTCTAGTGTGTCGTGCAGTAAACTTGCACAAATTGTATCTACATCCAGGCCATAGTCTAGTAAAATTAAGGCGACTGACACTGGGTGAATAATATAAGGAGCCCCCGACGAATCTCGAGTTTGCCCACGATGTTTAAACTCGGCAAAATTTAGTGCATGCAAAATTTTCTCTACTTCTACATCTGAATATAAAGTTGATATTCGTTGTTTAAATTCTTCTATTTCTTTTATGCCATCTAATTCTTGCATAATGCCCTCCTTAATTTAACAGTTTGAATATTTTAGATTGTTCTAGTGCGTGTTTTGTTAAATTTGGTTTTACTTTTAATGAAAGTTCTTCGTTATTTTCGGTAATCTCGTAAAAACCTAGCTCTAGTGATATTATAACCCCGATTGCTGTAGAATCAACAGGTTGTTTAGATTTTTCGGATAATTTTTCTATAATTTCAAAGACGCTATTACCCCTTATAGTTAAATTTTTAGTTAAAACTATGTAAATATTTTTAAAAGTAATTCTATCTAACGATGGATAATTAATTTTTATTGGGTCTATTAGGTGTGAATCTATCCCATTTTCTTTTAGGTAACCAAATAGGCTTTCGCTTGAAACATACACATTTTTGTATAAATTTAATTTGTTGATTTTTATTTCCCGAACGGGGTTATACACAATAACGCTTTCGCCCGAGTCTTTTGGCTCTAGGACTATTTTTTTGTGGAAATTATTCTCCCAAGTTTTTGCTTGTTCGTAATTATCGGTTATGAAAATTGAATTAAAGTTATCTATGTTTTTTGGAGCCATTTCTACCACTGGCAAATAGTCTTGGCTTGTTAGATATTTATAATATAGGTCTTTGGCTAAAATAAATTCGGGTTCGTTATTAAATTTAACTAGGTTAGCATCTACCGACTTTAGCATTGCTTTTATTTTAGGTTTTGCAAAAAAGTTATCCTCTTCTAGTGTGATTTTTAATTCTTTTTTGTTATTTTCTTTAAAATATGGGGCTAAGTTTTCGCCAAAAAATGAAACCACTTCGCCACCGTTTGCGATGCTTATTTTATAATGTTTTATGGACTTCATTTGTTGGTAGTTAGTTGAATTGGTGTATACACCAAATACTGGCTTTGGATTCATAAAGCCAAATGGCTCTAGTTCGTTTACACGTTTTATTAGTTCTAAACTTATATCCTTTTCGTCTAGCACTGCGTCTACTTCGTCGGAGTTTGGAACAAACATCGTTGTGTCTATTTTTTCTAATTCTTTTTCGACCGCCGACTTTAGTTTTTCGTAATTTTCTTTAGTTATGGTTAGCCCGCCAGCCAAACTATGCCCACCTACATCTACTGTCAACTCTCGGTATTTATCTAATATTTCAAATATATTTATGCCTTCTACACTTCGGACACTTGCTTTTAAAAAGCCTTTATCGTCTGCAGAAAATACAAATATTGGGCGGTTTAGAATATTTACAAGTTTGCTTGCAACGATGCCGATTAGACCTAGATTAATGGTTTCGTCTAGGATAAATATTGCACGGGTTTTGTTTAGGTCAATACTTTTTAATTCTTCGTTAATTTTTGTGAAAATATCGGCACTTAAACTTAGCCGTAGGTTGTTATCGTCTTCAATTTTTTGATACAAACTGTATAATTTATTGGGGTTGGCTTCGGTTAGGTAATACAAGCATTTTTCGGCGGTGCTTATTCTTCCGCAAGCATTTAATCTTGGAACGACTTTGAACGCTACGTCGGTGCTAGATAGCGTTTTTAATTTTAATTTATTTTTTAGCATTGCTATGCTTGGGCGTGGGTTTTTGCCGTTTATTTGGTCTAGCCCTAGTTTTACTATAACTCGGTTTTCGTCTAGCAGTGGAACTATATCGCCGATTGTTGAAATTGCTGTTATATCGGCGTACTCGAGTGCGGTTTCTAGCCCGCTTAGCGCCTCGATAATTTTAAATGCAACGCCTGCACCGCTAAGCCCATTAAATGGGTATTTTTGATTTTTGATTTTTGGGTCTACCACTATTGTGTTTGGCAAAACTTCGGGTGGTTCGTGGTGGTCGGTTACAATTGTGTCTATTTTTAATTTTTTAAATAGGTTTATTTCGTCTACTGCAGTTATACCTGTATCTACGGTTATAACAAGGTTTGGTGCATAATTTTTTGCAATAAAGCGAACGGTGGAACTACTTAGCCCATAACCATCGTTATGACGATTTGGAATAAAGCCTTGAGGCTCTAACCCCCTAGATTTTAGGTATAGAAAAAGAATGGATACTGCACAAATGCCGTCTGAATCATAGTCGCCATAAATTACTACTTTTTCTTTATTTTGTATGGCTTTATTTATTCTTGCGACTGCTTTATCCATATTTAAAAGCAAAAAGGGGTCATGAAACGCCCTTGTTGTCGGATTTAAAAAATCTTTTATTTCCGACTCCGTTTCTATACCCCTTTTCTTTAATAATTCTTGTATTAATTTATCTATATTCATTATTATTTTCTATCTTTATCTAACGAGATTAGTATTGCTGGTGATAATACTAAACTTATAAAGCCAGCAATTAGTGTGCTTAAAAGTATGCTAAGACCAATAAAAATTAGTGACCTATTGAATATGAACATAAACGCAACTACCATAACTAAAACTAGTGCTGATGGAATAATTGCTTTAAATTTGTTTTCGTTTATATAATTTATGTAGTTGGTTTGGTATGATTCTTCTTTTTCTTGGTACTTTTTAATCATTTGCATTTTAGCGTAACTAAAGGCAAATATAAAGCTTGCTAAACTTGCGATGCTTGCAATTATTGCGATTATAGATGTGCTTAGTTCTATTCTGGTGATAGCAATTACTGCTAGTGGCAACATTATAGATAATACAAATGTTGCAAACAAGGCTAGTGCGTACTTAATATCGTAACGAATTAAGCCTAGTAAGAATAGTAGCACTGCAGAGATACTTACACCAATAATTAGTTTGATTGATGCTTTTGTTGCAGTTGAGTGGCTTAGTTTTGAAATTGAAACAAGGTTTTCGTTTAAGCCTAGCTTTTCAATTGTTTGTGCTTTAATTTCTTGAGCCTTGGTTGTAGAGTTAGATTTGTATCTTACTACAACTGTATCGCAATAAGACCTGTCTTCTACAAATGATTCTAGTTCGCTATAGCCATTGGCTTTAATTACTTCTACCATTTTTTCTTTTGTGGTGTTTACGGCTGATTCGTCAAAGCAGTCTACGGTTAGTTCGTAGGTTTTGCCAAAGTCGGCTGAACCATTAAAACCAAAGCCTATTATGAATACAAGCCCAATAACTAGTGCAAAAGCAATTACGGTGAAAGCGTATTTTAGTAACTTATTTGAGTTTTGTAAAAGTGTTTTCATTATCTTTCTCCCCCTTCTGCCTTTAGTCCTAAAAATTTTGCAGGGTTTGGCGTGAATGAATACACGCAGTTTATAAGTAGTCTGTTAAATAACAAAGTGTTAAACATTGTTAGCACTGCAAATAGTGCAACCATTGTGCCTATACCTTTTAGGTCACCAGTTGTGGCGATTGCTAAAGTTGCCCCTATTACAAACAATACAACTAGTGCATCTATTACTATTGGGGTGTGTTTTTTGTAGCTATCTGAAACGGCTGTTTCCATAGATTTGCCAACTAATTGTTCTTTATTTACACCACCAAGAATTGCACTATTAATTATGTAGTTTGCTACCATTAGTACTACTGATGCTACTATTGTGGATGCACCAACAGTAACCCAATTCATAGCTTGCATCAAGTATAGAATTGCACAAACCATTAATAGATTGGTTACGGTAACTGGGATGCCTAAGCCCTTATATTTTAGACTAAATAGCACGATTAAGCCAACTAGCACTACGATGCTTGCAACGATTGACGCTACTTTTACAGTTAGTGCTGACTTAGATGTGTTATATACAACTTCTACATTTTCGCTGTCTAAAGAAATATCTAGCATACCTGCTTTTAGTGTGTAGTAGTAACTATCTACAACATCACTAGAGTTAAACATCATATACATTGTAGATGAGTTTGCGTCGGTGTTTGCTTGAACTTTGTTGTTATCGTTTGCGCTTGGCCAAGCAGTGCCACCAACGAACATATATAGTGGTTGATTTACGGCTTTTGAATATAGTCTTTTACCTGTTTTGTTAAACTCAATTTTAATGCCGTTTTGTTGTTGATAATTAACTTTAGTGATGCTTTCTATGTGTTCACTAGCGTTGATTATAATAAGGTTAGGGTCTACTTCTTCACCTTCTTTTGGTGTTAGTGTTGCACTTGCATCATTTTTGTTTTTAAACTCTAGTTTACCAGTAGCAATTTGCTTTAAGAAACTTTCCGCTGTGTTTCTATCGTCGTATAAAACGGGACCGTTTAGGTCTACTCTTATTTTATCTTCGCCTTTTTTGTATGCTACTACAGATTCGTAGCCATATTCTTGAACTAGTTCAGTAATTTTGGCTAGTGATGAATTTAATTGTTTATCTGTATAATCGCCTTTAATTGTGTATTCTACACTCATTCCGCCGTTTATACTTAAACCTTGTCTTAATGCGCCAGCAAAAGACTCGTAGTCTTTACTGCCTAGTTTCATTGGAACGAAACTGAAAATTAGCCCTGCAATTAAAACAAGTGTAACTATTGAACTAATTATTATTGCTTTGATTTTGCCAATATTTTTCATTGTAATTTCCTTAAATTAACTCTCTTTAATTTTCGCTATAATTTCATTTAATAAATCTGGTTCGTTTGCTAGTATGTTTCTAGCGTTTTCTTTGCCTTGAGCAAGTTTTTCACCATTATACGAGAACCACGAACCGCTCTTTTCGATGATATTCTTTTCGATTGCTACATCTAGAACGCAACCTTCTTTGCTGATGCCAGCGCCATAAATAATATCAAATTCTGCGACCTTAAATGGTGGAGCAAGTTTGTTTTTAACGACCTTAACACGGGTACGGTTACCCATTGCGTCGGAACCATCTTTTAATGTATCTACCTTTCTTACATCTAGCCTTATACTTGCGTAGAACTTTAAGGCTTTACCACCTGGAGTGGTTTCTGGCGAACCAAACATTACGCCTACCTTTTCTCTTAATTGGTTAATGAATATAACGCAAGTTTTGGTTTTATTTACTATTGCTACCAACTTTCTTAAGGCTTGGCTCATAAGTCTTGCTTGAAGACCTATGTGGTTATCACCCATTTCACCTTCTATTTCTGCCTTTGGAGTTAGGGCCGCAACAGAGTCTATAACTACTATATCTAGTGCGCCTGACCTAACCAAAGAGTCTGCTATTTCAAGACCTTGTTCGCCGTTATCTGGCTGAGATACGTATAGGTTTTTAAGGTCTACGCCTAGTCTTTGAGCGTATGTTGGGTCTAGTGCGTGCTCTGCATCTATAAATGCTGCTGTTCCGCCTAGTTTTTGTGCTTCTGCAATTATATGCAATGCAACAGTGGTTTTACCAGAAGATTCTGGACCATAAATTTCAACAATTCTTCCTCTTGGTACGCCACCAATTCCAAGAGCCATATCCAAGGTTAAACACCCAGTTGGAATAACGTCTATATCCGTTTTTGTTGATTCATCGCCAAGCCTCATAATAGAGCCTTTGCCATGTTGTTTTTCGATTGCTTGTAACACTTGTTCTAGGGCTTTTGCTCTATCGGTTACTACATCGTCTTTAATTTCTTTTGCCATAGGTATATCTCCTTCAATAATAATAGTATAACATCACCAAGGGTCATTTTTCAATATATTTTTTTGTTTATTCAGATTTTTTACCCATAACACTTGCCCAGTTTTGAACTGAGTAATTTATAGCAGAACCTATGCATAAGCCAACGCCCACTATAAATATGCTTAAGCCTGCTATCATTATATAATTTAGTATTGCTGAATTAACTATTTCGTTCATTGCTATATAAAATAGTAAAATACTGCAAGCAATATCTATAAATATGCTTTTTAATTTGCCCAAAAAGTCGGCGGCGATTGCTTTGCCGTTTGTTAGAGCGATTTGGCGAATAGCGTTTATCCAGATATCTCTTAACACGATAACTAAAAGCATAGCGGTTGATGCCCAAGTTGGGACAATATCGGTTGTAACTAAAACAAGCACTATTGCTGAAGTTTGAATAAATTTATCTGCTATGCTATCTAGCATTTTGCCAAGGTTTGAAACTAGGTTATATTTTCTTGCAAGATACCCGTCTAACATATCGGTTAGGCTACCAATTACAAATATGCCAAAAGCACAAAACTTGCCTATTGCATTTGGAATTGGGACTAAAAATAAGACTATCATAATTGGGGTTAAAATCACTCTTGATAGAGTTATTATATTTGGTACGTTTTTATTCATAACTTTCTCCTTATATTACGCCGTATAGGTCATAACCTTTTACTTTTACTATTGTAACGTCATAAAATTCGCCAACTGTTAAATCGGTGTCGGCACTAAAATAAATTAATGTGTCTATATCTGGGGCTTGATATTCGCTTCTGCCAAAGAACAACCCTTTCTTTTCGTCAAACCCTTCTAATATTACTTTTAATGTTTCGCCAACTAGCGACTTATTGTATTCGGTTATAACTTTCTTTTGGGTTTTGCTAGCCTTTATAAGTCTTCTTCGTTTTGTGATTTCGTCTACCTGTTCTGGAAGGCGGGCTGCGACTGTACCGTCTTCACGGCTATAGGTGAAGAACCCAACATTTGGAAGTTTTTCAGTTTTTACAAAATCTAGTAGTTCGTTAAAGTCTTGCTTTGTTTCTCCTGGGAAACCTACTATGAATGTAGACCTTATTGCAATACCCTTTACATTTTCGGTTAGTTTGTGGGTTATGTTTAATATTTCGTCTTTTGTGACGTGGCGGTTCATTGCCTTTAGTATCTTATTAGATACGTGTTGGAATGGAACGTCTATATATTTGCACACAAGTTTATTGTTTTTCATTTCTTCTATTAGTGCGTCAGTTATATTTTCTGGGTAGCAATATAATAGTCTTATCCAAACCAAGCCTTTAATTTTGCTTAGTTTTTGAATAAGTTCATGTAGTTTAGATTCGCCGTATAGGTCGTAGCCGTACTTTGCAGTGTCTTGAGCGACCAAAATAAGTTCTCTAGCACCGTTTGCAACTAGGTCCTTGGCTTCTGAAATTATGCTTTCCATTTTTCTTGACCTAAATCTGCCACGAATATATGGAATTGTGCAATATGAGCAAAAATTATCACACCCGTCAGCAATTTTTATATACGCTGTGTAACTTGGTGTTGACACTAGTCTTCCTTGTTCTACTGCTTCTAGGCAATATGGCGAATTGGTTTTAACAATTTGCTCGGCGTTGTTTCCATTAAAAAAGTCGTCTAATATTTGAACCAAGTTTTGGTATTCGTTTGTGCCAAGAAAAATATCCACTTCTTTAAAGTTAACGGTTAAATCTTTTATGTATTTTTGAGGATAGCACCCTGTTACAACCAAGCACTTGCAATTGCCTTTGGTTCTGTAGTCGCACATTTCTCTTATGGTGTCCTTTGATTCGCTTCTTGCAGACTGAATGAACGCACACGTGTTAATTATTATAATGTCTGCTTCGCTTGGGTCGGATACGAATGTGTATTTACCGCTGTTACGAAGGTAGGTCATCATATTTTCGGTATCTACCCTGTTTTTATCGCAACCAAGAGAAATTACACCCACTTTTAGTGGTGCATTTAACTTTTCTTCTTTCATATATCTCCTTTTAATTTCCATCACCAAATTTTTCTCTGTATTCTTCTGGTGTTATATAAATTTGTCTTAATTTTGAGCCGTTACCCGGTGAGATGTAGCCCGCTAGTTCCATTTGGTCTATAATTCTAGCGGCTCTTGCGTAACCTACTCTAAACCTACGTTGAACCATATTGATAGACGCCCCGCCTGTATCCATACATAATTTTAAAGCGGCTGGCAACAATTCGTCTTCGTCTGGCTCTAAATTGCCTGCAATACTAGAACCTGAGTTATCTTCAACTGGGGCTGGCTTATCGGCTAAAATTTCTTTTGCTACTTCTTCATCGAAGTAACTTTCGTTGTGTTCTTTAATGTATGCAACTACCTTACGCACTTCGTCCATACTCATAAACGCACCTTGCACACGGCTTGTTACATTATCATCGTATGGAGCAATTAACATATCACCACGACCTAGTAGTTTTTCCGCACCCGTTTCATCTAGAATAACCCTTGAGTCTATTCCGCTTTGCAGTGCAAATGCTACTCTTGTTGGTAAGTTGTTTTTAATTGTTCCAGTTACAACATCAGCACTTGGTCTTTGTGTGGCGATAATCATATGAATACCGCTGGCACGACCAAGTTGAGATAATCTTGTGATTTTTTCTTCGACTTCCTTTTTGCCCGTCATCATAAGTTCGTTTAACTCATCTATAACAATAACAATATAAGGAATTTTAGGATAATCGCCATCTTTAACTTGCTGGCAATGGTTATAATCCTCTATGTTTTGAACAGATAATGTTTGGAATGTATCAAACCTTCTTTCCATTTCTTTAACTGCCCAGCCTAGGGCGTTTATTGCCTTATCGCAGTTACTAACCGCGTTTGGAAGCATCATATGTGGCATACCAGAATATATGGTAAATTCTACGCGCTTTGGGTCTATAAGTATAAATCTTAATTGGCTTGGGGCGCATTTATACATTAAACTTAATAGTATTGAGTGCAAGAATACAGATTTACCAGAACCAGTGGAACCTGCAACCAGCATATGCACCATTTTTGGTAAAGACTTAATTATAGTTTCACCATAAATATTTTTACCAACAACAAATGGCAAAATTGCTTTAGAGTTTTCAAACTCTGGACTTTCTAGCAGTTCACGAAGACCAACGGTACTTGGTGAATCATTTGGAACTTCTACGCCGACTGCGTTTTTACCAGCAATAGGGGCTTCTATTCTTATGCCCTTTTTACTGCGTAGTGCCGCTGCAATATCGCCGTCGTATTGAAGTACTCTTTTTACACTAATACCGAATGGCATAGCAAGTTCGTATTGAGTTACGCTAGGACCCCTTGTTACATCGGTAACCTTAGCGTCAATTTTAAAGCTAGATAAAACGTTTTCTAGGGCTTTGCTCTTTTCTTCGTAGTCGCTACCATATTTGCTTGGGTCGTCTGGACGAGAGTCTAGCAGACTCGTTGGTGGAGCCACATATCTTTCGTCTTGCTCTTGTTTGTATTTTTTAGGTTCTTTTCTTACACCCGGCAATTCTATTTGCGTATTTTCTTTTCGTGGGGTTATATTGATTGGGTTATTAAGGGACGTGTTAAACATACCCCTATCACGTGATTCGCCAAATGATGAACGATAGTCGTTATTTGTGGTTGAATCGTCTTCGTCTTCCTCGTCATCTGCGGTGTTAAACTCAGATGGAGTGTAGCCCACAAATGGTGAACTGTTTGCAGTGTTTTCAGTTTCTCGTCTTTCAATTTGCCTTTCACGAGTGTTAAACTCACGGCGTCTATCTGAGCCATTGAAACTATTGTCTAGGCTATTGAATATGAATGGACCATTTGAGTTTGTGTAACTAGATTCGGCATCGTCTTCGTCGGTATCTGAGTTTGTGTTA
Source organism: uncultured Eubacteriales bacterium (assembly GCA_900556185.1). Lineage (GTDB taxonomy): Bacteria > Bacillota > Clostridia > Christensenellales > UBA1242 > UMGS1908. Next base: position 13,022 of record USNN01000005.1, on the reverse strand, counting down.
TAGGTGTTATCTTCTTCGTGGTTGGTATAGTCGGTTTCGTCGTCGCTTAAAGAATTATTATTTTCATTTTCGTTGTCGTGCATAAAGATGTGTGGGGCGTATGGCGTCATTATATATTCGCTTGGGCTTTTAAATTTGCCTTCGTCGTATTTGCTGGTAGCCTTATCGTCATCACTTAGGTTTTCGTCGTAGTCGTGGTTTGGCGTGATATTCGAAAAGTACTTTTTGTTAAATTCGTCTATTTCACTTTCTGGCTCGGTTCTTACTATATTATCTTCGCCGACTTCTACATCGTCTTTATCGTTATCGTCTTTACCGCTATAATAAGTGTCGTATTCTTTTGAGTCTACCTTTTTGGGAACAATATCAGATGTATTTGAATATTTCATTAAATTACCCTCTATTGTGTCGCTAGAAGGCAATGATGTGTTGTTTTTATACACATCCCTGCGGTTTCGTTCGTGGCGGTATAGACTCTTTAAATTTAGGTAATAGTCTACGGTTAAACCTATGAAAATAACAGAAACTATGCCAAAAGTTAAACTTGCCCCAACGGTGCCAAGAGTGGCTAAAAATGGGTAGGTTAAAATGCTAAACAACACCCCACCAACCGTTAAACTTTTGCCTGAAATTATGGTGGCTAAGTTTTTTCCAAAGTCTTTAAACCTTACGCCAAAAGCTGAGTTTACTACACTACCAAAAAACGCACAGTTTAATAAACACAGTACGCTTATGCAGGTTAAAGTTAGGTAAACTATTTGTTTTTTAGACATATAAAAAGACCGACCACTAACAAGCCCTATTCCAAATAATAGTGCTAATGATATGTCTAGATAAATTGCTAGGCCAAAAATGCCATAAATAAATCTTGTAAATCCATTAAATATTGGTAAAACTAAAATTACAAATAAAAGCAGTGCAACACTGATTAGCGTTACACCAAGTTTATTAACTTTTGGTTTAGATTTTTCTTTGTAGTATATACCCATTATTCCCTCATAATTATTTTAACACACCTTAGTTTTTGTTCGCAACTTTTTTTAACTATTGCTTGGCGAAACAACCACACAAAATTCTTTGTCTGGCTTTATGTATTTTTTAAATTTTTCTAGTGCTTCTTCTTTTGTTATTATTTTAATTTTTTCGATTATATCGTTTTCGTCTAGCAGTAGACCCGTGTAGGCTAAATAAGTTAACCCTACGTGTGGCACGTCTTGATACATTAAATATTTATCTAGTGTTAAATTTTTTGCTATCTCAAATTCTTCGTCAGTTACGCCAAACTCGTGAATTTTTTCAATTTCGGCGTTAACGGCGTCTATTGCCTGTTTTTCGTGTGATGGGCTTGTGGCAAGAGATATTCCAACAAAACCATTTTTAGAGTAATTCATATCAAACGAGAAAATGCTGTAGCAAAGAGACAAGTCGTTACGAACCTTTATAAATAGTCTTGAGTTCATGGAGCCACCAAGAATGAAGTTAATTAAACCTACTGACAATCTATCCATATCTGCAAAAGGCAAGGTTCTAAAACCCATTAAAATATTTGATTGATTAATTTGCTTATTTACCCTTAGTGACATTGGTTTCATTTTAGATGGCTTAGACCAATTTTTGGTTTTTTGATGAGTGGTTCTATTTAAAAAAGGTTTATTAAAGTATTCGTCAACAAGGTTTACCACTTCTTCTTCGTCAAAGTCGCCAATAACCGAAACTAAAAAGTTTTTAGGGTTATAGTGTTCTAAATAGAACTTATATATTTCTGGCTTGGTAGTTTTTAGTAGGTTTTCTCGAGTTCCTGCAATTTCGTTGCCGATGCCGTTATCTTTATACATCTCTTTAACAAGTTTATCGAAGGCTAGTTGCTCTGGGTTGTCTTCGTGCATACTAATTTCTTCGACTATAACTTGCTTTTCTTTATTCATTAAAGTTTCGTCGAACTGGCTATCGTGCAAAATATGCGACACAAGTTCTAAAACTGGCTTTAAATTTCTTTTTGGGAACTCTACTTTATAGTTTGTGAACTCGGAACTTGTGGATGCGTCTATATCGGCACTAAGTGAATTAAACTTTGCACTAATTTCTTCTTGGCTAAGTTTATCGGTGCCCTTAAACATTGTGTGTTCTATTAAATGAGCAACGCCGTTTGGAGCAGTTTCGTCTTCTGCCCCTACCATAACAGATAATCTAAACTTGGCTGTGTAATAGTTTGGCGTTTTTGTTACCGCCACTCTCATACCAGAACCTAATGTGTGCAAATTAGTTTTAAATTTCATATTGTTTCCTTTACTTTATTTTTAATGCGTTCGCTTCTAAAGGTTTTCCTAGATACACAACAAGCATAGAATCAAAATTTAATATCTTTTTAGATACCGACCTGAAACTATTGTAGTTCATAGCAGAAATTGCCTTTAGTTCGTGTGTTAGGTTAAATAATTCACCTTTTAAAAACAACCACTTATTGTATCTTTTGGCTAGGTCGCTAATTTTTTCGTGACCTAATGAGATAAGTGTTTTATATGCTAGCACCACCGAGTTAAACTCGTCGGTTGTGGTGCTTTCTTGTTTTTGACCTTCTAATAGGTCTATAACTTTTTTATACACTTCTTCTGCTTTTTCGTAGTCTACTGCAAACACAATATTTAAGTGTGCGTTGTTTTTAAACTGCGAAACATATATATCTAGCCCATACACGCCAGAAATTCCGCTAAGACCTTTAGTTAGGTAGTTCTTTAGATAAATTTCAAACAATTTACTATATCTATACGCCGTGCTACTATATGGTGCAGATGGAAAAGAAATTTGAAATCTTGATTGGTTAAGATTTTTGTTCTTTTCAATAATTGTTGTCTGCTTTAATGGAAAATATGCAGTTGTTCTTCGTCTTGGAGCACGTTTTAGGTTTATAGTTCTAGCGTAAATTTCTTTTGTTACCAAGTCCTTTATATAATTAAGGTTATCTTGGTCGTATTTTTTTAAAACTATTTTATCTATCTCTTTTTCGTCTTCCTTGATTTCATTCCATGTGGAAATATTTTTAAGGTCGGTGGCGGTTTTGTTGTCGTCATAATAGTTTACGCTTTCAGTGTCGGCGTCCAGAGTATCCGCTTCTTTTTCGTTTGAGATATTGCCAACTATGCTAACAATTAGGTTTTCTGGGCTTAAAATGGAGTTATAGTATTCCCTTAGGTCTTCAACGGTTAAACTCATTATAGATTTAGTTGTGCCAATCATTTCAGTGGCTAGACTGGTGGTTTTGTATCTATTTTTTTGAGTTAGTTCACTTAAAATTGCAAGTGGGCTATTTTTTCTATTCTCTATTTCTTGCAAAACCTTAATTCGTTCTTCTTTAAATTTTTCGTAAGTTGGTCTGAAGTCAAACAAAATTTTAGTTAAGGTATCCACCACCTTAACTAGGTTTTCTCTAACAGATGATATTGTTATTTCCATATGCTCGTAATCGGTTTTGCTATCTACAATTCCGCCAATACGGGCAACGTCTTTAGATATGCTAGAAACTAAAATTCTTTCTATAAAATGGGTTATGCCACTCATATTCTTTTTTTCTTGCTCAGCACCAAAAAGAATTGATGTGGAAATTGAAAAAGTGTTGGTTTGTTTTGAACACAAAACTGTTCTAAACCCGTTTGGATATTTAATTAATGTTTGTTTCATTTGTTCTCCTAAAACTTATAAATTTAGTTTTATTATACAATACATTTTTCTTTTTACAAAACGATTTAGCCCAATTTATAAAAAAGGTGCTACGACACACGTAGCACCTTGAATATGTTTATTCTAAAGCGATTTTCTCAATATTTGACAAGCAAGTTTCGATTAATTCTTCTACATTTAATCTGCTTTCTTCTTTTAAAACTTTTTCTAGTTTTGGTTTTATTACTGGGCTTTCTGGCAAGAACACGGTACAACAATCGTCGTATGGTTCTATTGAAATATCATAACTGCCGATTTGTTTTGCGACTTCTATTGTTTCTTGTTTATCGTAGCCTACTAGTGGTTTTAGTAGTGGTAAATTGGTTTGCATAGCTTCGCCTATTACCGTCATACTCTCTATGGTTTGGCTAGCAACTTGGGCTAGGCTTTCGCCTGTAACCAAGCACTCGCAATGATTTTTTTCGGCTACTCTTTCGGCTATTCTTAACATAAATCTTCTAACCAAAGTTATCATATAATCTGGGTGGCAATGTTTGTGAATGGCCTCTTGAATGTGGGCGATGTTTGCAAAATATATGGTTGTGTTGCCGTTATACTCGGTTAAAACTTTGCCTAGTTTGATTGCCTTTTCTTTGGCTTGTGGGCTTGTGTATGGATAACTTTCAAAGTGTATGCAAGCCATTTTCATACCACGTTTTATCATTTTAAAGCCCGCTACTGGGCTATCTATTCCGCCAGATAATAAAAGTAAGCCCTTGCCACTGCAACTTACTGGCATACCATTTATGCCGTATTTGGTTTCAAAATAGATATAAGCGTATTTATTGGGGCGAATATCCACGTTTAGGTCTAGTTCTGGGTTAAATAAGTCTACTTCTAGGTCGTGGTTGTGTTTTAAAATTTCTCCGCCTAGGTCTTTTGCTAGGTCCATACTAGAAACCGGGAAAGATTTATCTGCCCTTTTTGCACTTACTCTAAATGTGCCACTAAGTTCTTTGGTTAGGTTTAGTGCGGTATTATATATGTCTTCTACTGTTGCTTCCACCTTTATTGCTGGTGAAACTGAATATATGCCTGCAGTTTTGGTTAAGGCTAAAATAATTTCATCTAGGTCGTCTAGGTTAAAGTCTTCTACAATGTATCTACCCGAGGTTGAATTTAGGGTTGTGTTGAATTTTTTTAGTTTGTTATTGATGTTGGTTTTTAAAACTTTTTCAAAATATCCCCTATTTTTGCCTTTTAGGTGAATTTCGCTGTATCTTACTAAAATTGAATTATAATTCATCTATTTTCTCTCCGAACTTGTATTTTTTAGTTTGCTTGCTTCTGTTACTATAATTTTTGCTAATTCGTCTGGTGTTATTTGTGTTGTGGTTTCAGCCAAGAACGATAGTCTTATGTTGCCTTCTATTTCGCTTTGGGTTCTGCCCATTTCAGATAACACTCGGTTGCCACTATGGTGTGAGTTGCAAGCCGAACCAGTGCCAACTAGTATACCTAGTTTTTCTAATGTGTGTAACAAGACTTCGGCTTTTACGCCTAAAAAACTAATACTTAAAACATACGGGCTACCTGTTTCTGGGTTTCCGTTGATTAAATATTCGACACTTGCTTCTTTAGCGTGGGTTTTTATTGACTCAATTAGGTTTAGTTTAAAGTCTTTTACTATTTTATAATTTTCGTCTACATCGGCAATTAATTCTTTAGCGGAATTTATAAAGCCAAGGATACTTGGCAAGTTTTCAGTGCCTGACCTTTTGCCATTTTCTTGACCGCCACCTAATATGTGTGGCACAAGTTTAGCCGTCTTTTTATAAACTAGTGCACCAACACCTTTAGGACCTTCTACCTTGTGTGACGATAAGGTTAGGTAGTCTATGCCCCATTTTGCCACATTGATTTTTACTTTGCAAAAGCCTTGAACGGCGTCTACGTGAACAAGTGCCTTTGGGTTTGCAGTTTTTACAAGTTTTGTTATTTTTTCTATATCATTAATAGCGCCAGTTTCGTTGCTAACAAGCATTATAGACACAAACGCAACCCTAGAAGTTAGTTTTGCTTTTAAGTCGGTTAGGTCTAGTTCGCCAGTGTTGGTTAATTTAACTAATAATATATCGTAACCATTTTGCTTTAGGTTTTTAGCGGTTTCGTATATACTTGCGTGTTCGCCTGCACTAATTAGGTTTAAGTTGTGTTTATTCATACTAGAATTTAGAACCAAATTATTTGCTTCGGTGGCACTGCCAGTGAATACTACTGAGTAGTTTGCTGGGCTTGCGTTAACAAGTGACAATAGTTCCGCTCTCATTTCTTCTAATTTTTTAAATTCGTTAAACGCTTCAACGTATTTTGCTGATGGGTTGAAAAAATCTTTAACTAGTGCGTTTCTAATAATTTCGGCACTAGACTCTTTGCATTTTGTTGTGCTTGCGTTATCTAAATATATCATTTTCTTTTTCCTTTCGTTTTTCTGTATTTTAGCACTAAACCCATTATTTTGCAATAATAATTTATTAATTACCCTACCATATTTAGTAAATCACTTTTGTCTTCCGCCATTAGGTATGTGTTTGGTATTTCGCCTATTATTAAACTTTCGCTTATAAGTACTTCGGTGTTTTCAGTAACCTTTACTTTTGCAAACGGCATAACCAGTGTAACTATAGAATTTACCGATAAGTATATTTTATGCACTGTTTGATTAATACCCGCTGAAACGAACTCAGATAAAAACTTGCAATTTACGCTTCCATAAGGCACGGTTGGTATTTCTACATCTGGACCAACGCCCGACAAAAGTGGAATACCGCTAAATGAGCCTATTGGCACTTTAAGTGGCTTATTAATTGTGTTCATTAGGTTTGAATATGTTAGGTCTATCACCTCTCTAGAGAGTTCATTAATTTGAATTGTGTTGGCTTGGAGCATAGTTATTTTCCCGCTTGAATCGGTGACTATGTGGATAAGGTCGTCGTAACAAATGGAGCCACGCATCGCTCCAATTACAGCAAGGTTTACGGCGTACGCTGTTGTTTCGTTTATTTTACTCTCGCCCGTTTCTTTAATTATTGGATTAATTAAAGTGTAGATAATTAAAAATGTTAGCCCAACCGAAACTAAAATTATTGCAAAAAAACGAACCAGTAATACACGTACCGAGAACTTATTTTTAGTGTTTTTTTCTTTTTTCATTTGTATAATTATATTAATTTTTTGGTTTAATTATTACTTAAATAAATTTAATTTGCAAGCCCAACACAAAAGGCAAGTTTGGGGGTTAGTGTTTTATCGGGCAGACGTATTTTTGTTAAAACAAGCCAATTTTAAGCCTTATTTTAAGTTTTTGGGTTTTTGAAAAATAAAAAATTGCCCTATTTTTGAATTTTTAGAGCAATTTTTAAAATTTTATTTTTTAATTAAATTATTTAGATAACCATCTTAAAAATTTTAGTTTTCTACGGGTGTATGGCATTTCTTTTACTTTTAAGTTCATATCGGTGTTATTGACCAAAACGCTCTTAAAATGGGTAAATGTATCAAAGGTCTTTTTACCGTGGTAACTGCCCATTCCTGAATTACCGACTCCACCGAATGGTAACTTTTCTTCGGTTAGGTGCATAATACAATCGTTAACGCAACCGCCACCAAAATGAGCGGTGGTCATTACCATAGATTGTTTTTCTACGTCCTTACTAAAGTAATATAGTGCAAGTGGTTTTTCTTTGGTGTTTAATTTTTGTAGTTCTTCGTTTAAAGCTGTGAATGGAATTATTGGCATAATTGGTGCAAAAACTTCTTCTTGCATAATTGGGTCATCGTAGGTTACATTTGTCATTACAGTTGGTGGCAAGATTAAGCCATCAAAATCGCCACCGCAGACAACCTTTGTGTGGTCTATTAATTTTTCTATTCTTGCTTTTTGCTTTTCGTTTACAATTTTAACAAAGTTTGGGGTTAGTAGTTCTTCTAGGTAAAATCTTTCGTTAATTTCCTTTTTAACTAGTTCTACAAACTTATCCATAACCGTTTCGTGAACCAAAAAGTAATCTGGAGCCACGCAGGTTTGCCCCGCATTTAAAAATTTACCCCAAACGCATCTTTTGGCTGCGATTTCTAGGTCAGCGTCAAAATCTATGATTACTGGAGATTTGCCACCAAGTTCTAACACGCATGGTGTTAGGTTTTCGCTTAGTGCCTTATATAATTCTCTGCCAGTTTTTGCACTGCCAGTAAAGAAAGCAAAGTCAAACTTTTGGTTAAATAGGTCTTTAGTTTCTTCTCTTGAACCAGTTATTACGGCGATATATTTTTCATCGAACACTGATAGCATTTTCTTTATGGTGTTAGACACATTTGGCACACTGCTAGATGGCTTAAGCACCACTGTGTTACCAGCACCAATAGCCCCAATTAGTGGAATTAGGGCTAGTTGCAATGGATAGTTCCAAGGCGAAACTATTAAAATTGTGCCGTATGGCTCTGGAATAATTCTGCCCTTACTGCCCCAGTTCATTATGCTTACGCCCACTTTTTTGGTTTTGGTGTAAGAATTTAACTTTTTTAGCATTAGGTTAAGTTCTCTTTTAATTAAAATAAGTTCGGTAAGCAACACGTCGGCTTCGCACTTATTTAAGTCTTGCATAAAACTATCATATAACTCTTTTTCGTATAGCCCTATGCTGGTTTTTAGTTTTAAAAGTTGTTCCCTTCTAAAATTCACTTCTAGGGTTTGACCGCTTTTAAAATATTCTCGTTGGTTTTCTACTATTTGGCTGATTTCCATATTTTTCTCCTACTTTAAAAATCCTTGCAAAATTTGGTTTTGGGCTTCTTCTTCTGTTAAACCTAGGGTTAATAGTTTTTGAATTTGTTCGCCAGCAATTTTGCCAATTGCGGCTTCGTGAATTAGGCTAGACTCTGGGTTAAGAGCGTTAACTTCGGGGCTAGCAAAACATTTGCCGTTATCCACAATAATTGCATCACACTCGGTATGCCCAAAGCACTTATTGTTGCCGTTTAAGATACTCTTAAAGTGCTGAACTGAATTACCTTTTGCAACCGCACGTGAAACAATATGAGCCGATGAGTTTTCGCCATCTAGGTTAGCGGTAAATAAGGTTGTGCAGTCGGCGGTGTTTTCGGTTAATATTTTTTCATTAATATTAAGTTTACTATTTTTGCCTAAGGTTGCAATTGTTTTTCGTTCTGCGTGTTCAACGCCAGACATTTGCATTGTTTCCATATTAAACTCAGCGTTTTCACCCAAAGTTATTTCGGTTACTGGGTTTAATATTCTATCGGTACCAGAACCAAGCCCGATGTGTTTTTCTATATAAGTTACTTTAGAATTTTTTTCAATAAAAAATCTATGCACGCCGTCGTGCTCAATTTTTTGGTTATCGTTTGAGTGTATGCCACATCCAGCAACAATTGTAACCACGCAGTTTTCGCCCACAAAAAAGTCGTTATAAACCACATCAGTTAACCCTGACCTCGATAATATTACTGGTATATGCACGCTTTCATTTGTGGTGTTCGGCTTAATAATTATGTTTATGCCGTTGTGGTTTGCGTTTGTTTCTATTGTTATATGCTCACTACTTGCCCTGCCTATGCTTTCGCCGTTTTTTCGAATATTGTAGGCTCCTTGTGGTATTTTATGTAAAGACGCAGTTTGCACTAATAATTCTTTATCTATCTTATCTAACATCTTTAGCCTCCATAACTTTGCATTGTCTACTTACGCCAGTTATTTCCTTCATAACTTCGGCTGGGGCGCCAACATTTTTAATCTTGCCATTTTCTAGCAAAATTAAAGTGTCTGCAAAATTAATTATTCTTTCTTGGTGAGATATAATTATGGTTGTGCCTTTGGTTACTTTACTTAAGTTTCCAAACACGTCAATTAGCGAATTAAAACTCCATAGGTCTATTCCCGCTTCTGGTTCATCAAAAATAGTGACATTGCCTTTTCTTGCAACCATTTGGGCGATTTCAATTCTTTTTAGTTCGCCACCAGATAAACTGCCGTCCACTTCACGAGAGATATAATCTCTTGCACACAAGCCAACATCGCTTAGGTACTTACACGCCGTGTTCATATCTATTTCAGTACCACTTGCGAGCGTTAGCAAGTCTTTTACGGTTAAGCCCTTAAATTTTACGGGTTGCTGAAAAGCAAAACTAATTCCTAGTTTTGCTCTTTCGGTTATAGATAAATTGGTTATATCTTTGCCGTCAAAATATATATTACCGCCTGTTGGCTTAACTATGCCCATAATAATTTTAGCGAGTGTTGACTTACCACTGCCGTTTGGACCCGTTATGCAATAATACTTATTTGTATCAAACTTTATGGATATATTTTTTAGTATTTCTTTTTTTTGTTTTTTCCCCTGTTCTATCACATTAACTGAATAGGAGATATTTTTTAACTCTAGCATATTTTTCTCCTTTTAAGTTAATTTTACCACAATAAACTAAAACACTCAACCATTATTTTAATCTTTCTTGGTTCTTGGCTTAAATATTAATGCAATTAAATATGACCCCGCTATTGCAACCGACACGCCTGCACTAATGCTGGCTAAGCCATTAGTAAGTGCACCCAAAAGTCCATCGGTTCTGGCGCCTTCAATGGCTCCACGAGAAATATTGTAGCCAAAGCCTGTTATTGGAACCGTGGCACCAGCACCCGCCCATTCGGCTAGGTATCCATATACGCCAAGGCCACCAAGCACCGCCCCAGCCATTAAAAACATAACCAAAATTCTTGCACTGGTTAGTTTGGTTCTAATTATTAAAATTTGAGCGATGGCACAAATAAGCCCGCCGACTAAAAACACCTTTAAATACATTAATAACGCATTACCCATTAATATTCACCTCCGACTCTAATAACACAAGATGAGCAACCGCTGGAATGGAATCGCCTTGCTGGTTTGTGGTTGTGCTCATTAACGCCCCAGTTGGCATAAAAATGACCTTTTTTAACTCGCCCGAGTTTAGTTTTTCAACAATATACGAGTTTAGTACGCTTGCACTGCATCCAGCACCTGAACCGCCTTGGAATGTTTTTTGCGATGTGGAATACATACTGTGTCCGCAGTCTACGTATGCTTGCCCTAGTGGATACCCTTTGCTTGCCATTAAATCTCTTAATATGTCACTGCCAAGCTTCCCTAAATCTCCCGTTACAATTAAGTCGTAATCGGCAGGAGAAGTATTTGTGTCTTTAAAGAAATGCACCAAGGTACTCATGGCTGCGGGCGCCATAGCGGCACCCATATTGGCAATATCTAACACGCCGTAGTCGGTGACGTTACCGACGGTAAAATGCGTAATTTTTGCACCCTTACCGAACCTTCCAAGCACACTACAACCCGTACCAGTAACCGTCCACTGAGAATATGTTTGACGCTGAGAACCGAGTTCTAGCGGGTTTCTGAATTGCCGTTCACTAGACGAAAAGTGGCTACCTGTTGCACACGCAACCACGTCACCAAAGTTGCCGTCTATAAACATACTGCCAACTATTAAGCTTTCAGCCATTGTTGAGCAAGCCCCATACACGCCTAAAAATGGAATATTGAAAGCCCGAGCCGTGTAGTTCGCACTCACAATTTGGTTAAGTAGGTCGCCACCGACAAATAGGTCAACTTGTTTTTCGGTAAGCCCTGCGTTTCGTATGCCCATAAACAAGGTTTCTTCCAACATTCGTCTTTCGGCTTTTTCGTAACTTTTTTCGCCCATGGTGTCGTCTACTGCAACTCTAGAAAAATATTTACCAAACGGACCGTCCGCTTCTTTGGGTCCTGCCATTGCCCCACTGCCAATTATGTATACGGGGTTGTCTAACTTATAGGTGCTATAACCAATCTTCTTTGCCATTTGTGCTCCTTTCGCTATTTATTACTAAACTGAGTTTTGACAAGTTTATTGGTTTTATACTTACAACAAAAAAAATCTGCTATAGGTTATTCCGTAAATTTTACGAAAATTTCCTATAGCAGATTTATTAATTATTTTAATTGCCGTAAGCCAAAGTTTGGTCGCCTAATATCAATGGTTTGTTGAACCACCAAACAAACCAAGGCAAAGGACATCATTAATTACCAGCAGATTAGCCCGAGTTTAATTTATGGAACCACCACATAAATTGCAACTTTAAGGCGTATTTTTAGTATATTTACCCTGATGAACCACCAAACGGAGTATGAACACTTGCTAGTTTTGCCCACTAAGGCAATTTGGCAATTTTATATTAAATTTTTACCATTTTTTAGATTTGTATTTTGTTTTTAATTTGTATTTGATTTTGTATTAAATCTATACGAACATCAGTCGACGATCAATCCAAATATACCATTGCGGGATCTGATCTATATTGGAATCGAGTATCAGCAGTATCTGAATGATAAGTCACTATATTCGTCAAAGCTGCAGAAGATTCCGGCACCGAAGTTTATGGTGTTTTATAATGGAACGGATGCAGTGGACGACCGGGTCGAACTGCGTTTGTCTGAGGCATATGAGCATCTGGCTGGAGAGCCGGATTTAGAGTTAAAAGTTCTGATGCTGAATGTGAATGAAGGACACAACAAAGACCTGATGGAACAGTGTCAGACATTGAAGGAATATGCCATTTATGTTGCGAGAGTCCGAAAATATGCATCAGAACTGAATCTGAATGATGCAGTTGAAAGGGCAATCACGGAATGCATCAAAGAAGGAATCTTAGTCGATTTCTTGCGGAAGAATCGCTCGGAGGTAAAGATGGTAAGTATATTAGAGTATGATAAAGAGTGGGAAGAAAAGAAGCTCCGAAAGGCAGAATATGAAGCTGGTAAAAGTGATGGGATCGAGATTGGAAAAAGTGAAGGAATCAAAATCGGCAGAGAAGAAACTCTAGCAGAAATGATTTACAATATGAAGCAGCATGGTTATTCCATAGAGAAAATGGCAGATATAACAGGAAAATCTGTCAGACAAATAGAACAATATTTACAGTGAAACAGACAGTAAAGACATTATATAAGGCAAAAAGACGATTCTGACAAAAGGAATCGTCTTTTTGCTTGTAATCTGGAAAAGCTGTGATATAATACAAACAAAAGTTAGATAACACTAACAAAAGTAAGAAAAGACTTTAACACCATTCAGAATAGATAAGGATGTAAGAACAATTCTGCAATGGGAAAGGGGAACATATGTCAGAAGAAGAAAGAAAATTTTTGGAAATTGTTGATCTGAAAAAAGGGTTTGGAAGCGGGGAAACCCGACAGGAAGTACTTCGGGGAATGAATTTTTCCGTGGCAAAAGGAGAATTTTGTGTGCTGCTTGGACCG
>USNN01000004.1 GCA_900556185.1 uncultured Eubacteriales bacterium | reverse complement strand
ATTGCTGGCGGAATGTTATCGGTGCTAAACAACTCCACAATATTAGATTCTCCATCAGCCTTTTTTAGTTCGTGGTGAAAGTAACTATCTTCATCTAAATATACCTTGGTTACGGTTTCTGGCATTGTAAAGTCGGCTGGTGAGTGGTTATTATATAAATATTCAAAATTATCTCGTGAGATGAATGTAGGGTATAAACTGCCATTATATTGGCTAGATGAAACATTGGCTACTGGCCCTAGGTTTCCACACCACGAAATGGTGGTGTGTTCGGTTGTGTAACTTGCGTTAAAGCCGTCGTGATTAATACCATTAATAGCGTTAGTTCCTGTTTTAGATGCAACTGGAATTTTTAGGCTATTTATGTTTCTGCCCGTGCCATAAGTTGCAACCGACTTTAGCATATCGGTTATAAGGTAGGCGGTAGATTCCTTCATAACTTGCTCGCCTTTTTCACTATTTTTGTATGCAGTTATTCCATTTATGCTTATTTTCTTTACAAAGTGCGTTTTAACGCAATTTCCGCCCCGTGCAAGGGTGGTATATGCTGTGGCTAATTCCTTAATCGTTGAACCTTCATTAAGCCCGCCAAGGGCAATTGCGAGGTTATTATCGCCATCTGAAAAATTTAATCCGCACTTAGTTGCAAAGTCTTTACTATACTCAAGCCCAGTTTCGTTTAAAACTTTAACAGCGGGGATGTTTGTAGACCTAACTATATTATCTCTAACGGTGGTGTAGCCGTAAAATTTTTTAGTGGCGTTATTGGGCGAATAGCCATCTATATTTATTGGCTCATCTAAAATAAATGAGGCAGGGGCAATTAGATTCTTTTCTATTGCTGGAGCGTAAACTAAAATTGGTTTTATGGTGCTAGCGGGTTGCCGTTTTAAATTTAAAATATTATACTCACTTATTCCCGATAAAGCGATAATTCCACCTGTGTTATTATCTACCACAATACTTACTATGCCAGACATAGTACCAGTGTCGTCTTTCGCTTTATATATCTCGCTTTCAAGCCTTTTTTCTAGGTCGGTTTGAAGCCCTAAATTTAAGTATGTTTCTATTTTTATATTGGTGTTTTTAGGTAGAGACCTCAAGCCTAAAATTTCTAAAACTTCGTCCATAACGGCTGTCATATATACAGTTGCAACTGTCTTATTTGCCACCACTTTTAATTCTTTTAGTTCGCCTGATGCCATATTAAATTCGTCTTCAGTTATAAACCCTTGCTCTTTCATAAGGCTTAAAACAATGCTTGCTTTAGACTTAGATAGGCTTAAATTTTGAACGGGGTTATACACGCTAGGGGCAGATATAAGCCCAGCAAGCACTGCACTTTCGGCTATGGTTAATTTATCTACTGTTTTGTTAAAATAAAAAGAACTTGCTTGCCTTATTCCAAAAAGATTATTTCCAAAATAAATACTATTTAAGTATGTATCTAAAATTTCTTCTTTAGAAAAATTGCGTTCAAGTTCTTTTGCTAGTTTAATTTCATTTAGTTTTCGTTTTATGGTTTTGTCTTGCGATAGGTGTGTATTTTTAATTAATTGTTGGGTTATTGTAGACCCGCCTTCGCCAAACGAGTGGGTAGATATGTTATTTTTTAGTGCACCAGCCATTCTTATATAGTCTACACCGTGGTGCGAGTAAAACCGTTTATCTTCTTTGGCTATAAAGGCGTTTTTGGTGTTGTTATTTATATTAGTTGTGTCGGTTGCTCCAAAATCTCCACCAATTTCACTGCCGTTATTTGCAAGAACAATTATATTCTTTTTAGTGGTATCTAGTTTTGTGTAATCTAGTTTAGCGTCCGCTGTAATTGCGTAAAAGCCTGTAAATATTATGGTGGACAATATCACCATAATAATTAGGCTTACAAGCATAAATCGCTTAAAGATTTTTCCTTTCTTTTTTACCCTATATTTCTCCATTATTTTTATTATGCGACAAAATTTTTAGTATATGCGAAAATTTGGAAAAAAGATTGAAAATTGTAAGTAATTATTATATAATTTTATCTATGGAAAATTTAGAAAAAAACTTAAATAATTTTAAAACTTATTTTATTCAGACATTTGGTTGTCAGATGAATGTTCACGAAAGTGAAAAGATTGCAGGCGTATTGGAAGAATACGGAATGAAACCAGCAAACGCACCTACTGAGGCGGATATTGTTGTGCTAAACACGTGTGCTATTCGTGAGTCTGCCGAATTAAAAATAGAAAGTTTTGTTGGTAACCTTAAGCATGCTAAAATTAATGGGGTGGTTAAGTGTGTTGTTCTTGTTGGTTGTATGGTTCAACAAGAGGGCAAAGCACAAGAATTAAAACACAAGTTCCCTCAAATAGATATTATTATTGGCACGCATAACCTTGCTCACTTTAAGGCTTTATTTGAGGAATTTATCCGCACCCACAAAACAAAAATTGAAATATTAGACAAAAGATTGGATGAAGATATTAACACAATGTATAGAACCAGTGGTGTGAATGCATGGGTTAATATTTCTTTTGGTTGCAACAATTTTTGCACTTATTGCATTGTGCCTTATGTTAGAGGCAGAGAAGTTAGCCGAAGCGAAGAAGAAATTATAGCTGAGTGTAAGGACCTATTAAACCAAGGTTACAAGCAAATAACCTTGCTTGGTCAAAATGTTAATAGTTACGGAAACGACCTAGCTGACCCAGATATAAACTTTCCAAACCTACTTAAAAAGATAGACGAGTTAGAAGGTGAATTTAGATTAAGGTTTATGACAAGCCACCCAAAAGACTTATCTGATGAACTTATAAGTGTTATGGCAAACGGCAAGCATATTTGCCACTCGTTGCATTTGCCAGTTCAAAGCGGGAGCAACTCTTGCCTTACTAGAATGAACCGAAAATACACCGTGGAACACTACCTAGATATTGTTAAAAAACTAAAAACCGCTATGCCAGATATTGGGCTTACTACCGATATTATAGTGGGCTTTGTTGGCGAAACCGAAGACGAATTTAATGACACTATGAAACTAATTGAAGAAGTTGGCTACCAACAAATATTTAGTTTTATATACAGCAAACGAAAAGGGACTGTAGCATACACTATGGATGGGCATTTGCCAAGTGCTATTAAGCACGAAAGATTAACAAAACTAATTAACCGTGAAAGAGAAATTGCATCTAATATTAGTGCTAGTATGATAGGCAAAACCGTAAGAGTATTAATAGAAGGCACCAACAAAATGTTTTTAGTTGGCACAACCGAACAAAACAAAAATATTAATATCTCATTACCAAAAACTGAAGCGGTTGAAGACTATATAGGCAAGTTTGTAGACGCAATAGTAACCAATTCAAAGTTAACCGTTTTATATGGAAAACTAAAAGGAGAAAATGACTAATGGCTTCTCCAATGATGACAAAATATGACGACACCAAAAAGCAATACCCAGACACACTGCTATTTTATCAAGTGGGCGACTTTTTTGAAATGTTTAGAGAAGACGCCGTTATTGCTTCAAAGGTGTTGGACCTAACCTTAACTGGTAAAGATGGGGGCGAAGATGAGCGTATACCTATGTGTGGTATACCTATTTTTGCTGTAGATAATTATATACCTAAACTTGTGCAAGCAGGCTACAAGGTTGCAATCTGCGAGCAGATAACTGAACCAACTAAAGGTCAACTTGTGGATAGAAAGGTAATTAAAGTTGTAACCGCAGGAACCTTAACTGACCAATTAGACGAAAAGAAAAATAACTACATATTAAGCGTTGCAGGTGGTTCTGGTAAGTTTGGTATAGTTTATGCAGATATTACTACTGGCGACTTAAAACTTATTATGGCAGAAGACCAAAAGACATTGGAAGATAGTTTATCTAGAATAAAACCAGCCGAAATTTTAGTCAATGCAGACGCTAAACAAGTGGAGTATAAATTGTCTAGCACAAGAGTGGGGTTGTTGCCTAAATTTAATGAATATAAGCCTATAAGTTTTCAGTTCACTAGAGCAGAAAGGCTTATTAAAAAGCAATTTAATGTTAATAGTTTATCGGTATTTGATATAACCGAAGACCACAAACTTGGCGTTATGGCTTTAGGGGCTTTACTTGATTATTTAGACGAAACTCAAAAGCGAGTTTTAACAAATATTAATAAAATTGTGGTAGAAAAACCAGCTGAATATATGTATTTAGATACTGCCACCAGACGCAACCTAGAATTAACCGAAAATATGACAACTAAGTCTAAAAAGGGGTCTATTTTAGGTTTGTTTGATAAAACCAAAACCAATATGGGTGCAAGGCTTGTTAGAGAAATGCTCACAAACCCAGTAACCGTTAGCAAAACCATTAATGATAGACTAGACGCTATAGAAGAACTAATGACTAACGCTATATTTAAAGACGAACTATCTGAAGCACTTAAAACCGTGTTTGATATAGAAAGAATTAGCGGTAAACTTGCATACGGCAATATTACGCCTAAAGATTGTTTAAACCTATCTGGCTCGTTAAAATCTTGCAAAAGAGTTAAGGAAATTTTATCAAAGTTTGTTAAAAAGGACTTACTTGTAAACGCCGTAAATAACATTATGGAAACCGATAAAATAACCAGTTTAATAGACTCTAGTATTTCTCCAGATGCACCAACCAACCTAAAAGATGGGGGTTATATCTTAAAGGGGTTCGATAGCGACCTAGACACCTACAGAATGGCAAAAGAAATGGGTAAAGGGATACTACTTGAACTAGAAGGCAAGTTAAAAGAAGAAACCGGCATTAGAAACCTAAAAGTTTCATATAATCGCGTGTTTGGTTATTACATAGAAGTTTCTAAAAGTCAGGTTAGTATGGTTCCTGCAAGTTGGAATCGCCGTCAAACCACAACAAATGGTGAAAGGTATATTAGTGAAGAACTAAAGCAAATAGAAGAAAAAATATTAAATAGCCAAGTGGAAGCCTTAGCCCTTGAAGAAAAGTTGTATAATCAAATTAAGGAATACTTAATGAAGTTTATTCCGGCATTTCAAACCACCAGCAAGGCTATTGCTACTGTGGACGCTATGATAACACTAACAAACACAGCAATAGAAAACAACTACACTCGTCCTGAAATAGATGACACTGTAGATTCTATAGAAATTATAGACGGCAGACACCCAGTTGTGGAGAGTTTACTAGAAAACGCAAGTTTTGTTCCAAATGATACGTTACTTGACCACAACGAAAACCGCACCATGGTAATAACAGGTCCTAATATGGCTGGTAAAAGCACATATATGCGTCAGGTGGCTGTAATTACATTGCTTGCTCATATTGGATCGTTTGTGCCAGCAAGAAAGGCTAGAATTGCTATAACAGATAGAATATTCACAAGAATTGGTGCAAGTGATGACCTTGCGTTTGGTCAAAGCACTTTTATGGTTGAAATGAGCGAAGTTGCAACCATATTAAACAACGCAACTAACAAAAGTTTACTAATTTTAGATGAAATTGGTAGAGGCACCAGCACCTACGATGGGTTAAGCATAGCATGGGCTGTTCTTGAACACATTTCAAGTAAGTTAAACACGCTTACATTATTTGCAACACACTACCACGAATTAACTACACTAGAAGGCAAAATTGCTGGTGTCAAAAACTATAGAGTATTAATTAAAGAATTAAACGATGAAATTGTATTCTTGCACAAAATTGCAAGAGGTAGTGCTAACCGAAGTTTTGGTATAGAGGTAGCAAGTATAGCGGGTCTTCCAAGGTCAGTTATAACCCGAGCAAAAGAAATATTAGCCGTTCAAGAAGCAAACGATACCAAAGAAAATATTAGTTACGACCAAGTAATTAAAAACACAAAGACAAAGCAAAATGTGAACATAGCCGAAGTTATTAGTGTTTTAAGCGATTTAGATATGAACACAATAACGCCATTAGTTGCCTTTTCAACCTTGCAAAATCTTTGTGATAAAGTAAAAAAACAATAAGGAGAACATTATGAGAATAAATTGCCTATCGCCAAGTATTTTTAACAAAATTGCCGCTGGTGAAGTTGTAGAAAGACCAGCAAGCATAGTTAAAGAACTTGTTGAAAACAGTATTGATGCAAAGGCTAGTTTGATTACCGTGGCTATAGAAAATGGTGGCATTTCAAAAATAAATGTTACTGATAACGGATGCGGAATAAACTACGATGATTTGCGTCTTGCTTTTTTACCACACGCTACTAGCAAAATTAAAAATGAAGACGACCTATTTGCAATTAAAACATTAGGCTTTAGAGGTGAAGCGTTAGCAAGTATTAGTGCGGTTAGTGAAGTTACCTTAATTAGTAAAGAGCCAACTAGCGAAATTGGTGGCAAGATTGAAATTAGTGGCGGTGCGGTAGTTGGCAACCCAACCGAAATTGGTTGTGCTGATGGCACCGATATTACTGTTCGCAATTTATTTTTTAATGTTCCTGCACGTGCAAAATTTTTAAAGAAACCAAAAACCGAAGAAGGCGAAATTACTTCGCTTATGGCTAGGTTTATTTTGGCTAACCCTATGGTTTCATTTAAGTATATTATAGACGGCAAAATTAAATATTTAAGTTCTGGTAAGGGTATTTTAGATGCCCTATACATAATATATGGCAAAGAAGTGGTAGAAAACTCACTAGAATTAGACGCTGACTACGGATACATTAAAGTTTATGGGTATATTGGTTCGCCAATAATATCTAAACCAAACCGCACCTACCAGACCATAATTATAAATAACAGAGTTATCGAAAACACAACAATAAGTTCTGCAGTGCAAAACGCTTATGGCGAAATGCTAATGAAAAAGCAGTTTCCATTGTTTTGCTTGTATATAGACCTAGACTATTCTAAGGTGGATGTAAATGTTCACCCAAACAAAAAAGAAGTTAGGTTTGAAAATGGTAGCGATATCTATGTTAAAGTATACGAAACCGTTAACCGTAGGCTAAATAGTCTAGACTGCACTAAAAATATAGAAACCAGCACCGAGTTTGATAAAACCGAAGATGTGGTGCCAGAAGTTAAAGAGTTTACCTACTCAGAACCTACCGCTGAAGTAGTATTAAGTTCGCCAACTACCACGGACATTAAACCACAAGTGTCTTACGAAGCCCCAAAGACAAGCCCTATTAGTGAAGAACCTAAAAAATCTTACTCTGGGTCGTATTCTGGTGGGTATTCTTATAGTTCACCAAAGCCAACCATACAATTGACCGACGAACAAAAGAAAGAGCAAAAAGCCATATTTAATGCTATGGGCTTTTTAGGTGCAAATGGTGATAAACTTGCCGATGGTGCTAGAATTGGTAGCAGTCTGCTAGATAGGCTAACCGATAAGCAAGAAGCGGGCGAGCAACTTGTGCTAGAACATACAACTGCCTCTAGTAGAGTCGTTGGTGTTGTCTTTAACACATACATAATTGTAGAAGAAAACGACAATGTATTCTTTATGGACCAACACGCTGGTCACGAACGACTATTGTTTGATAAACTAAACAAACAAATAAAGTTAGACGCCGTAGAAACCCAAGCCTTATTATTGCCATATAGTTTTTCGGTTAATAATAACGAAAAGGAATATATAGAAAGAATTAAAGGTAACCTAGAATCGGTTGGTTTTTACCTAGAAGAATTTGGCGACAGCGACTATAAGGTTACTACAGTGCCATATTTATTGTCTAACATTAATTTAAAAGATTTCTTTAACGAACTACTAGGCGACATAAAATCTTCAAAGGAAATAACCTTAAAAGATATATTTAAGGATAGAATAGCCACAATGGCGTGCAAAAGTGCAGTTAAAGGTGGTGACCCACTTAAAGACGACGAAATAGAAAAATTACTAAATAGTTTTAAGCAGGGTGGCAACAGGCTACTTTGCCCACACGGCAGACCAGTGGTTATAAAAATAGAAAGAAAGGAACTTGAAAGATGGTTCAAGAGAATAGTGTAAAACCCAAAATTGTTGTAGTGGTTGGGCCAACGGCAAGTGGCAAAACTTCGCTTGGGGTGAAACTAGCAAAAGAATTTAATGGCGAAATAATATCGGCAGACAGTATGCAAATATATAAGGCTATGAATATAGGAACGGCAAAAGTAACAAATGCTGAAATGCAAGGTGTTGTTCATCATCTTATAGACATAGTGAACCCAACCGATAATTTTAGCGTGGCTGAATGGGTAGATAAAGCAAAAAATATAATAGCCGATATTACCACTAGGGGTAAGTTACCAATAATTGTTGGTGGCACTGGGTTATATATATCTAGTTTATTAAATGGTTATAACTTTCATAATGTGGATAAGTCTAGCAAAACTAGAGAATATTACACTGATTTATGCACAAAGTTTGGTGCGGATTATGTTTACGATATATTAAAGTCTAAGGCTCCAGATGTTGCAAAGAATATAGACAAGTCTAAAACCAAGGCAGTAATAAGAGCGTTAGAAGTAATAGACACCACAGGTGAGTTTAATTACGCTCCACAAGAAAAACCATATAATGCGTTAGTATTAGGCTTAGATGTAGAGCGAAGTGTTTTATATGATAGAATAAACGCAAGAGTAGACGAAATGCTAAACTTAGGGCTTATAGATGAATGTAAAAGCCTTATTGCTAATTATGGTCTTAATAACAATTCTCAAAGTGCTGGGGCTATAGGATATAAGGAAATATTTCCATATTTACGTGGTGAGATTAGTTATGATGATATGGTAAATCAAATAAAACAACATTCTAGAAATTATGCAAAAAGACAGGTTACATGGTTTAAGCGTGTAGATAACCTAATATGGGTTAAGCCAACCGACTATACAAAAATAGAAAAACTAGTGACCAATTTTTTAGGAGATACAAATGGAAATAATTAATATAATAGAAAGAAAACTAAACAGCAAATTTAAACAAATGGAAGAAATTAGTCTAGCAAATCAAGAAAAAGTCTTGAACGCATTTAAGGACGCAAGAGTAGGTCTATCTAATTTTGCGGGTTCTACAGGATATGGCTATGACGACACTGCAAAAGGTAAACTAAGCGACATATTTAAAAGTATATTCCATTGTGATGGGGCTATAGTAAGTCCATTACTTACATCTGGCACTCATACATTAAATGTTGCTTTATCTGGAGTGCTTAGACCAGGAGATAACTTTATATCTATTACAGGCAATGTATATGATAGTTTGCAGTCTGCTGTATATGGCAACAACATCGGCTCTCTTAAAGACTTTAATATAAAGTTTAGTTATATAAACCTTATTAATAATAAGTTTGATACAAAAACAATTAGAAAAGAGATTAAAAAGCGTAAGCCAAAACTTGTGTACATTCAACGAAGTGCAGGGTACCAAGATAGAGATACATTAGGTATAAAAGAGATTGGTAATGCAATTGCACTAGTAAAAAGTATCGACCCATCTATTATAATCTTTATAGATAACTGTTATGGAACGTTCTCAGATAAACAAGAGCCTACAGATGTGGGTGCGGATATTGTGGTTGGCTCTCTAATTAAAAACGCTGGCGGTGGGCTTGCTCCAACTGGTGGATATATTGTTGGTAGAGCCGACCTTATAACATTAATAGAAAACAGACTATATGGTGTAGGGCTTGGCAGTGAGGTAGGGTCTTACGCATACGGGTATCAATCATTTTTTGAAGGTGTGTGGCTTGCTCCTAGTGTTGTATGCAATGCTATTAAAGGCTCTATGCTTGTGGGTGCGGTGCTAGATTACTTTAATATAGAAACAAACCCAGTGGCGTATTCATTACCAAAAGACCTTATAAGAAGGGTTAAGTTTAATAATAGAGATAAAATGATTAGTTTTATTAGGCTTGTGCAACAGTGTTCGCCTATAGATAGTTTTGTTGTGCCAGAACCTGCTAGTATGCCAGGATACGACTCTGAAATTATTATGGCAAGTGGTGGGTTCGTTCAAGGCTCTAGCATAGAACTTAGTGCAGATGGACCAGTTAAAGACCCATATATAGCGTATTTTCAAGGCGGAACAACCTATAACCAAGTTAAGTTATTTGCTATAGAGTTAATTAACTATCTTTCTAATTTAAACAAATAAAGACGTTTTTTTCGTTTTACTTTTATAATAAATATTTGGTATAATAGATTTATATATATATTTAACTTGAAAGGAGAAAGAAATGGATTTATTTACCAAGTGCCATGAATTTAAAACGGCAGATGAATATAAAAAAGCAGGGATATACCCTTATTTTCACGTTCTAGAAACCAAGCAAGATACTGTGGTTAATATGGAAGGAAAAATTATGATAGGCTCTAACAACTATTTAGGCTTAACTTCTAACCCAGAAGTTATAGAAGCGGTTGTTGAGGCTGCCGAAAAGTTTGGGTCTGGTTGCTCTGGGTCTAGATTTTTAAATGGCACTTTGTCTGAGCACGTTATAATGGAAAAAGAACTTGCAGACTTTTTAGGTAAAGAAGACTGTATTTCTATGAGTACTGGGTTCCAAACAAACCTTGGTGTAATTTCTGCTATTGCCGGCAGAGGTGATGTGGTTGTTTGCGATAAAGAAAACCACGCAAGTATTTATGATGCAATTAGACTTAGCTATGCCGATATGGTAAGATTTAAGCATAACGATATGGAAGACCTAGAAGAAAAACTTAAAAATATTCCAGCAGAAAAGGGAATACTTATTGTTACAGATGGAGTATTCTCTATGAGTGGTGAAATTTGCAATCTTCCTAAACTAGTAGAACTTAAAGAAAAATATAACGCAAGGCTTATGGTGGATGACGCTCACGGCTTTGGTATTTTAGGCGAGAATGGCAGGGGTACTGCTGAGTATTATGGCTTAGAAGATAAAGTGGACCTAATTACCGGAACATTCTCTAAGTCGCTTGCTTCACTTGGCGGGTTCTGCGTTGGTGACCACGAAGTTATAGATTATATAAGACATACTTCAAGACCATTTATTTTTGCTGCTAGTATTCCACCAACAGCAATTGCTGCGGTTAGAAAATCTTTAGAGATTATAAAAAGAGAACCAGAAAGAAGAAAGCACCTACTAGAAATTGCTGATTATATGCGTGAAGCATTAAGAAAGCGTGGTATTAAGTTTAAAGAAAGTAAAACTCCAATTATTAGCATTATTACAAGCGACCCAATTACAACCTTAACCGCTTGCAAGATGTTATTTGAAAAAGGTGTGTATGTAAACTCTGTATTGCCACCAGCAACTCCTGCAAATGAGTGCTTAATTAGAACTAGTTACACCGAAGAACTTATGGATGAAGCAGCAGATAAAATTAAAGAAACATTAGTAGAACTTGGCGTTGTTACTGAATAAGTTTAAATTAATAAAATTAAAAAATAAAAAACCCTTAGGAAATTAATCCTAAGGGTTTTTAAATTAATTAAAATTTTCTAATTAGACCAACTACAACGCCAACTATTTCTAATTCCTTGACATAAATTGGATTCATAAAGTCGTTTTCTGGTTGCAATCTAAATAGGTCTTTTTCTTTGTAGTATCGTTTTACTGTTGCACTATCGTCTATTAAAGCAACTACAATCTCGCCATTTTCGGCTGTGTTTTGTTTTCTAACGATAATTTTATCACCATTTAATATACCAGCGTTAATCATACTGTCGCCAGATACATTTAGTGCAAATAAGTCTTCATCAGTCTTTCTAAACATAGCCTTTGGCATTGGTATTCTTTCTTCGATATTCTCGGTTGCAAGAATAGGGATGCCTGCTGCAACTTTGCCAACTACTGGAATATATTCAACATTTGTATCGTTTAATTCAGTCAAATCGTCTGCGTCTGGACCAATAATTTCGATCGCTCTATTTTTGGTGCTTGCCCTTCTAATTCTGCCCATATCCTCTAGTTTATTTAGATAGTATTGTGCAGTTGCGCTAGATGTAACGCCAACACCAGCACAAATTTCTCTAACTGTAGGTGGGTAGTGATGCTTTTTTGTGAAGTCCTTAATAAATTGAACTGTTAAATCTAATTTTCCGGTTGTTTTCTTTGCCATAATTTTCTCCTTACCAAATATTATTGTAACATAATTTTTTAGGCTTGTAAACAATTGTTTAGGGGTTTTAGAATAATAATTGAAATTATCTAAAATATGGTGTATAATGATTATTAGAGGGAGAAAATATGAAAAATAACCATATAAATAATCACGAAGACGACTGCTGTTGCGGTCACGACCATCATCACGGTCACGAAGAATTAGACGAATCTACCGATATTGAAGATTATATCTGCGACCTAGACCCATCTAAAATTTGTGATAACTGTATGAAATGTATTGATATGTATAACACAGACGATAAAGGTTATGTATCTATAGGTATAGATGGGGTAGACGCAAAGACTGGGTTGACATTGCAAGACTTATACAAAATGTATGGGCTTGACGACGATGACGAGCATCCAACAGATAGATAAAAGGCTTGAGACAATTCTCAAGTTTTTTTATGTTTTAAATATTAATTGGTTTTAGCGGGGAGTTTGTAAGCAAAAGTGTTTGTGATGGTTAAATATGTCCAAAACAATAAACCACAAGAAACAATTGATAATATAAAAATAAAAGCCACCATATAAATTGGTGACTTTTTTATTTTGACGAGTTTAGGCAGAATTTAGTAATCTCTTAGTTTAACTTTATTGGCAGCATTTCGCCTTATATCGTCTGAAATGGCAGCATAGTGACGCTTGGTTGTGTTTACGTCTTTGTGACCAAGTACGTCCGCCACAATATAGATATCGTTGGTTTCTTTATATAGAGATGTGCCGTAAGTACTCCTTAATTTGTGTGGTGTAATTTTTTTAAGTGGGGTGGTTATGCTTGCATATTTTTTCACTAGTAGTTGCACGGTACGCACGTTAATTCGTTTTTGTTGCATACTCAAAAACAACGCTGGCTCTATTTTAGGTGAAATCGTCTCAAGGCGTTCTCGCATATAATTTCGGAGTGCCGTTTCCACTTCTTCACCAAAATATACAATTTCTTGGTTGCCACCTTTTCTTGTTATATTAATTCCGTCTATCTCAAAATCTACATCATCGTAATTTAGCCCAACACACTCGCTAACACGTATGCCAGTGCCAAGCATTAAGGTTAAAATAGCCACATCACGCTTAACGGTATATTGATGGTAGGCTTTTTCTCTATCTGTCAAATTGGCGCCATTTTCGGCGTTCTCGAGTAATTTTACAACTTCGTCCGCTTCTAGTCTTATAATCGGCTTATCGTGCAGTTTTGGCATATCCACTTTGCTAGACACGTTTTCGTTTATTAGGTCGTGATTGTAGTAGTATTTGAAAAAACTTTTAATTGTGCTTAGTTTTCTAGACTTGCTTTGCTCGCCATTTTGAATAGACTTGTTTTCGTCGTCAGTGTAGCTAGATAAATAACTCAAAAAACGTTCAATATGGCTGGCTTTAACCTTGTTTAGGTCTGTCACAACCAGTTGCTTAACAGTTTTGCCGTCAAATAAATTTTGCACGTTTACAAGGTAATCAAAAAATAACCGCATATCATAAGCATAATTTAGCCTTGTGAGTGGGGAAGTAGTTTGCTCAATTCCAACGAAAAAGTCGGTGGCAAAATCTGGTAGATTTTTTATAACATCTCGTTCACGTGAGATTGCATTTTGGCTTCTTAAATCAAAATAAGTTTTCATAATTTAATTATACCAAACCTAAAAATTTTTGACAAATAAATTTGCAACTTTTCGCAAAATAATTTTTACGTTATTAGTGGCAGGCTGTGGCGAAATTGACGCTCTGACTAATGATTAGTTGCGTGGCTATTCTGTGTGAGATTGTATGATAATGGTTTGCACAAGTTGTGGCAGAATGGATAAGATTACTGTGTGGCAATTTGATGCTAGGGTCTGTACAGAATGACGACTAATTATTTACTATAATTGTAGCGTTTTTTACAGTATATGATAATTTATTGGTGTGTGCAAAATTTTGTATTCTGGATGAAACCGTCTAAAATTAGTTTTAGCAATTTAGGCGGTCTGACACAAAATGGGTTAAATCTATGTAAAGTAAAATTTGCATTATTTTGTGTGATATCTTAAATTTTAATTATTTAGAGTTTTAGCAAAATTTGGGCTTATAATTAGCCTGTCGAATTTTTACAATTCTGTGTGAGAGCGTCTAAATTTAAATTTTGATAAATAGACAATCTGAGCCAGAATTAAAAATTTTTATAACCGTAATTTTATTAGTAATTTTGTGTGAACTCGCAAATTAGCGTCGCACAATCTGACTCAGAATGACCGACAATATATTAGATAAAATTACCGCAAATTTTGCGTGGCACGCCTAAATTATACAAAACAGGCTGAGCCAGAATAGGCGATAAATAAAGAGTAAAATATTGACCGAATTTTTTATAAAACCAGCCAAAAAATCAAAATTTTAAAATTTTAAAAAATTACACACAAAACATTTCGTAAAAACTATAAAATTTACCAAAAATTACACTATATTAAATATGTATAATTTTTAAAGATTTCGTAAAATACTGGTAAAAACCGCTAAAAACCCGCATTTTTGTATCTCTCTTTTCGTAAAACTTGTCTTTTGCGAAGTGTTGAATTAGGAGTTGCTCGTCTGTTTCGGCGGGTTTTTGTGGCTGATTGTTAGATTTTTCCGTGAGTTTACGGGTTTTTTATTGAGTAAATTTTGGCAAGTTTTTTGCGTGGGTTTGTAGAAAAAATTAAGCAAAAGACAATGCAGATTAGGGCTAGTTCCACCCTACCCTAAATTGATAAATTTATAACAAAATTTGTCTACACATAAATATTAATGTTAGGTAAATGTCAAAATCAAATTTTTTACTTTGTAAGATTTATGGAAATTAAGCAATAAAAAAACCAACAGCAAGCATTACGCCTAAACACCATTAGGTGCATCATCTGTTGGTTTCTTATAGAGAGTTTATGCCAAATTGACGAGAAAGTCAACACTTTTTATAAAAACCATCACTAAAGAAAAAGGTTTAGAACCAATTAGAGCACGAAGCTCTGAGTTCCAAACCTTATACATTTATTATATGCAATTTTAATTAAAAAATCAAGACTATTTGAAAATTTTACATAAAGGGTGAAAACTCGCTAGAGTGATGCAAAATCTGTAAATTAAATTTACTGGTAAACATCTTAAATTTGCCAGTTGATTGTTATCATAATATAACAAATTTAACGCAGTTAATAAATACGCAGTAGAAACAACCAATGCAACCAACTAGCAATAATTATGACTCTATTACTCTACTTGGTGAACACTTGGCGGTTAGTAAATGCTACAAAAAGTCAAATACGATTAACACTAATTAAAACATCTTAAGCAAGAAGCCGTAGTTTTTCATTTCGGCTTTGCGTTTAGACGAGTCTGGCAAGATTTTGTTTACAATTGCCCAGAATTTAGGGCTATGATTTAGTTCTAATATGTGTGAAAGTTCGTGAACTATAACATAATCTAATAAGTGTGGTGGCAACATTATGCTACGCCAGTTTAAGAATATTTGGTGTTTATTATTGCAGGCACCCCACCGCCCTCTAGAGCCAGTAATTTTGACCATTGTGGGCTTTATGTATACTTGCTCGGATATTTGGGTTGTGCGAGTTATTAGCACCGTTTCTGCTTGTTTTTTGTACCAAGAAATTAGTTTTTTATTGATTTTGTCGGTATTATATTTTGCTGGCACGTATAGATAGTTATCGCCTAGGGTTATTTTTGACACATTGTCTGTAAATATACCAGTGTAAATTTTGCCTAGATACATCACTTTTTTATAAGAAATTACATCGCTAAAGCGGTTATTATTGGTTTCTATTTTTGCTTGCTTAGTGGTTATCCATTTCTGTTTTTCTTCTAAAAAGGCATAAATTTTTTCATTGCTTAGCCCAATTGGGGCTTTTACAACGACTTCGCCATTTGGCATAACCATTATAGATAACGTCTTTCGTTTTGCTCTGATTAATTTTGAAATTTTTACCATACATTAATTTTAATCTAATAAAATTAGTTATGCAACTATTTTTCTTTGTTTGACTTGTTGGTTTGTTTTAATATATAATTAATTAGAACACTATTTAAGTTCAAGGAGAACTTGCTATGAGTATTGATTCAGATGTAATTCGTGGCCACGTAGACACCATAATTTTAAAGACATTAACAACGGGCGACAAATACGGCTACGAGATTATAAAGGAAATTGAACAAAAAAGCCAAGGCACATACGAATTAAAACAGCCTACTTTGTATAGTTGCTTAAAAAGGCTAGAAAACCAAGGCTACATAACGGCGTATTGGAAAAATAGCGATATTGGTGGAAAGCGTCATTATTATAAGTTAACTAAAAAGGGTCGAGAAAGTTACGACAACAGTATGCAGGACTGGTTTAATTCTAGATACATAATAGATAGTTTGATGGGCTCTAAGCCAACAGTTTTAGAAAAAGCCGAAGACGGCGAAGATATCTCTATTGATAAGTTAGCAGAATCTGAAGGAAACGAGTTTGCATCTGAAAATGATGACGACCCAGTTTTGCCAGAAACAGTTGGCGAAGCGGATACGGCTCAATTAAACATATTTAATAACGACGACGAAAAGCCAAGCGAAGATTATGCTCCACGAGATTTTGAGATAGACGACCTAGACGAAAAGGACGCAGAACTTTTATCTGACTATTATAAGACAGACGAAAACCAGATAGATTTGTTTTCTAATGCGTCTACCCCACAACCTACTGAAAATCCTAACGATAGTAACGAAGACGAAAGTTATTCTATATTTAAAGGGTTTGAAGGTGCTGATTTATCTAAATACAAGAAAAATGAGAACGAGAACTATTTTGATAGTATTGCTTATGGCGTGGCAGACGCAGACAATGTGACGGTGGATAATAAAAACCTAGAACCCCCTACTCCAGAAACCATTATAACGCCAGAACCTGAAAACACTGAGCCAGAAAACAACTTTAGATTTTTCACCAACTACCCAATGAATGACGACGATGGCGAAATCGAAGATGAGTCTACCCCACCTGAAGAACCTGTTTCTAGCGGTAAATTGCATTTTGGTTTTAGTGACACATCTAACGAAGACGATGGCGATTTTGTTGTTCCTAATCAATTTATGGATGTATCTAATATAGATAATTCTGCTGAAGACGACGATGTTAAGCCTGTAAGTATTTTCGGTGAAGACACTTTAAATTCTAACGAACCAAGCGAAACTTCTAACGCTCCAGAATTAAAGGAATGGACAAGTCAAGAAAGTGATTTGGCTCCATTTAACCTTGGCACATATACCGACCCAGAGCACAAAGAAAAACTAAATCAACTTTCTAGTTACACTAAAAATAACTATGACACTGTAAAACGAGTAGAAACTACATCTAATGCACCACAAGAAGCCTTAAGTTATGACGATTTGAAGGCTAATATGGGGAGTCTTGGTATTGAGGTTCGTGAATACACAAAACCTACTATAACACCAATTAAAGAACGGAAAAAATTGCTTGTTAATAAAATTAAGTTTGCCACAAGTTGGATAGTTTGCTTGGTTATGCTAGCAACCTTAGCACTTACCTATTTAATTGCAAACAACACTGGGCTTAATAACTTAGATATGGTAGAAACATCATTACCAGCATTTATTTATTACATTTTTGCTGGAATTGTAACGCTTGTATTACCTATTTTTTACACCATTGTGTACTTAAATAATAAGACTAAAAAAGTAACGCCAAAATATTCGGCATTAATTTCACTTATATTTGCTTGCTTGTTTTTTATAGTTTGCTTAAATATAATTTACACCTTTAATATATTAAATGGCTTTACTAAATTTTCACAAAAAGATTATAACCACTTGTTGTGGCTACTGCCTAGTGTAGACTCACTTATAATTGTTTTCCAATCTATTGTTTACTCTATTTTATATAAAACTAAGAGATTTAATGTTTAAGACAAGATATAATAAGTTAAACCGCTATTTAGCCAATAAATTTGGTTCAAAAACGCTTAAAATTTGCGTAGACGGGTATTTCTCTTGTCCGAATAGAACAGGCGAAAAAGGGTTAAATGGTTGCATATTTTGTTCAACCGCTGGTAGTGGTGATTTAATAAATTCTAAGCCCACTATCCTAGAGCAAATAACCAATTATTTATCTAGTTATAAGGCCACTCGAGCTGGTAAGTTTATAGTTTACTTTCAAGCTTTTTCTAATACCTACGACTCGGTAGCCAATTTAAAGAAAAAGTACTTTGAAGCCATAAATGCAGACGATAGAATTGTTGGGCTAGATATTGCTACCCGCCCTGACTGCATAAACAACGAAAACGTAAAACTACTTAGCGAAATAAACAAAATAAAGCCAGTTACAGTTGAACTTGGCTTGCAAACTGCTAATGACGATATTGGAAAAATAATTAATAGGTGCTATACCACCGATGATTTTATAACCGCCGTGAACCTTCTTCATAAATACAACATTGAAGTTGTTGCTCATATTATGGTTGGCTTGCCAAATGAAACTGAAACGGATATTTTAAATACCGTTGACCTTATTAATAAACTTAATATAGAAGGTATTAAAATTCACTCGACCTATGTATTAAAAAACACAAAACTTTGTGAGATGTTTAACCAAGGTAAATATACCCCACTCACTCAAGAATATTATGTTAAAATGGTTGCTAAAATTATTTCTAGGCTTAACCCAAACATTATTATTCATAGGTTAACGGGTGACCCACCAAAAGAACTATTAATTGCTCCACAGTGGACTAAACACAAAAAAATAGTATTAAATGCAATAGAACAAACTTTAGAAAATGCAGACATATTTCAAGGCAAAGAAAAAGACCTACGTTAATTTGTAGGTCTTTATTTTTTACTTCTTTTTAGATTTCTTTTCTGGTTTTGCTTCTTCTGGTTGTTCTGCAGTTTTTTCTTCTGCGTCTACATTAACCATTTCAGCGTCTTCGGTTGTTTCTTCTGTTTTAGCAGTTTCTGCTTCAGTTGAAGTTGTAATCACGCCTTCTACAACACCAGCTATAGCGTTAATATCAAATTCTATTACCATTTTGTTGTTTTTGTCGCCAGTTTCGATGAATACGGTTTTTGCTCCGTTTGCTTCTTTAATTTTAACGATTTTACCAACAACGCCACCAATTGTTTGAACCTTGGTTCCTACCTTTAGTCTTGATTGCATTTCTTGATATGCTTTGATTTTTTTGTTTTGAGTGATTGTTGGAAGCACTAACATAACAACTATTAGAACTACTAAAACTACTAGCCAAACAATGTTAGTTGTAGATGCACCAGCAAGTAAAAAATTATTCAACATAAATTATTCTCCTTATATTCGTTACCTTTTAATTTTACCATACTACTATGATAATAATCAAATAAAAAAATTGTCATATTATTAAATTTAGTAAGATTATTACCTGCCCTACTTGTCGTAGCCTGTCTTTTTATAAAACTCATCTCTAAATTCTAGTAGTCTATCTTCTCGTATGGCTTGCTTAATATCTTCCATTAGGTGGGTTAAATAATACAAGTTGTGGTAACTAAGTAATTTTGCACCAAGCATTTCGCCTGCGTTCATTAAGTGACGCAAATAACTTTTGGTGTATTTTTTGCAAACATAACAATCGCACTCTGGGTCTAGTAAGGTGTGGTCGTCTTTATATTTGCCGTTTTTTATAACCAATTTGCCGTTATGGGTAAATACTGTGCCATTTCTTGCTATTCTAGTTGGCAATACGCAGTCAAACATATCTATTCCACGAATAACGCCCTCTACAAGGCAGTCTGGGCTACCAACCCCCATAAGATATCGGGCTTTGTCTTCTGGGTATTTAGGAGCTAAAATATCAAGTATTTCGTACATCTTTGGTTTTGGTTCGCCTACGCTTAAGCCACCAATAGAAAATCCTACTTTTGCATATGGGACTGTTCTTTCTAAACTCTCTAACCTTAGGTCGTTATACATTCCGCCTTGGACTATAGGAAATAGCATTTGGTTTGGGTTTTGTTGAGCCTTATAGCATCTATCTAGCCAACTAAGCGTTCTTTCCATTGCCTTTTTAGCCTCGATTTTTGTGGCTTTTGGCTCCAAACATTGGTCAAACGCCATAACTATATCTGAACCGATTATGTTTTGTATTTCAATAGATTTTTCAGGCGTAAAGAAATGCTTAGAACCATCTAAATGAGAAGAAAATTCTACCCCATTATCTGTAATTTTATTTAAACTAGAAAGCGAAAAAACTTGGAACCCGCCACTATCGGTTAAGATTGGTTTGTTCCAACCCATAAATTTATGCAAACCGCCAGCGTGCTTTATTATTTCCATCCCCGGACGCATATATAAGTGATATGTGTTGCCAAGAATAATTTGAGCACCTAGTTTTTCTACTTCTTCTGGTTCTAGCCCTTTAACCGTGCCTTGTGTGCCTACTGGCATAAACACTGGAGTTTCTATAACCCCGTGTGGTGTGGTTAATTCTGCAATTCTTGCATAGGTTGAAGATTTTGTTTTTACCTTAAACTTAAATTTTTCTTCCATAATAATTTCCTTTAATTAATAAACATACAATCACCGAAACTAAAAAATCTGTAGTTATTGTCTACGGCAATTTTATAACACTTTTCCATATTCTCTTTGCCCATAAGTGAAGACACAAGCATAAGTAGTGTGCTTTCTGGTAAGTGGAAGTTTGTAATTAAACTATCTACGAACTTAAACTTATATGGTGGGTAAATAAATATACTGGTATTTCCGTGTTCACTTCTTATGGTGCCATCGTTATTGGCTACAGTTTCTAGAGTTCGCACACTGGTTGTGCCTACGGCTATAATTCGCTTACCTTCTTTTTTAGCTTTATTTAACCTATCTGCAGTTTCTTTATCTTTATAAAATTCTAATAACATTTGATATGTACATTCATAAATATCAAATGTTTCAAATAAGAATTCTGAATCTTTAAAGTTTACAGGATCATTTATAATAGCACTTTCCCATTCTATTAAGCATGTTTTGAAATCTTCTTCATCATACCAAAAGTCATAAACTAGTTTTTCTTTTTCAAGATTTGACCAATTAGGATTCCTAAGAATCCAAAATCTAATATCAAATTCTCCTGTTCCATGTGCTTGTGTTGTAGACAAAAGTGATGCTAAATAATTAATACGCATATAATATGTTTCTAGTCCAATTGGAATATTAGTATCAGGAATATTAATAGTCATTTTATCACTTATTCCTTTATTTTTTAAAGCTTTGTTATATTCATCTCTATTATTTTGGTAACGAACTGTACCTATCTTGTTCATTGCTTCATCTACTGCGAATGCTTTTTGTTCTTCAGTTAATTTTAAATTTTGATTCCATAAAGTCATAAGTAAGAATGAGTTTCCACCATTAGATGCTCCATCCATAACAATTCTTGCAATATCTCTATTACTATATATACTTCTTACTAAATCTTCATATACTTCTTTATCTACTTGTTCATAATCAAATAATATTGAATAGCATATAGTAGGAGCAACTACAGTGTCGTTTTCGTCAAATTTATCTCTAGTGATAGTTATTGCTTCCTTTAATATTTCTTTATCATTACTTATTTTAGACCATATTTTATCATAGTTTTTAAGTCTTGGAATAGTATATATGCATCCATATAATTCATTTTCTAATACATCAATTTTCTTCATAATATACCTCACTTTAGTTATTTATTATAACACACATCTATTTAAAAACAAGTTGCACTAATTACAACCTGTTATTTTATTTTGAATAATTAACTTCACAAGAACCATTATGTTCACTAAAATAATCTTCAATATGAGCAATAATTTGATTAATGTCTTCATATTTTTCAACATCTATATGATTAGGTATAAAAGCATCTCCTCCAGCATTGATAACTTGATAGTTTTTATTATATTCAACTTCATATAAATATTCTTCACTATTAAGTTTACAAGAAACACTAGCTTTTCCAACTATAACTCTATCATTATTAAATCTTTTAAAATTAAACATTATAAGTAATGTAAGCATTAAAACAATAAATAATATAAGTAATATGCCTGATACCTTTAATATCTTAATAATTATACCAGCTAGTCTTTCTGTATTACTTACTTTTTCTATTAATATACTATTTACATCATTATTAACAAGTTCATCAAGACTTATATTAAATATCATAGATAGTTTCTTTGCTTGATTAATATCTGGCGTTGTTTCTTCAAGTTCCCATTTAGATATTGTTTGTCTTGTTACACCTACTTTCTCTGCTAAATCTTCTTGTGAAAGATTATTCTTTTTTCTTAAAGTCATTATTTTATTTCCTAAATTCATACTTTCTCCTTTCAAAAAGATAATAGCATTTTAAGTAAGTACATTCTACCAATATTCTATGGAAATTACGCAACTAATTTTAACATTTATATAATACAATAAAATTTCTTTATGGTGCCAAAAAGAGGAATCGAACCCCCAACCTACTGATTACGATTCAGTTGCTCTACCAATTGAGCTATTTTGGCATGGTTGCCCTGATAGGATTCGAACCTATGCATGCTGGAGTCAGAGTCCAGAGCCTTACCACTTGGCCACAGGGCAATATTAACAACAATAAAATTATATCAAAAGAAAAACTCTTTTTAAAGAGTAAATAACATATTTGGTGGAGATGAGGAGTAGCGAACTCCTGTCCAAGATTCATTCCAATAGAATATCTACAAGTTTAGTTGGTTTTTATTCTCGAATAATAATGTAGATTGCCAACTTCTCTTACTATTCAAAGTTTACTAATCATTCGTTATAAATCATAAACAAATTTATAATATAGTTCACTTTATGACTCCCCTCTTAAAACTCGTGAACAAAAGTTAAAAGTGGAAGCTCCTTTTTACCTAACTTAGGCAAAAGCTGGAGAAAAATTAAAATCGTTTCCGATTATTTTGTTTTTACGTTTAAAGTACGCCTACTACTTGCATTCTACCCAAACATAATCCTGTCGAATCAATGCATCCCCATGTGTACATAATTATATCACAAAATCTTTGCATTGACAAATAAAATAATATTTCATAAAATAATACTTATGAAATATAGTGCATTAAAAATTATTGAACTTGTATTTGTAAATCTAATAACTACTACAAGATTATTAGGTGCTTTTGCATTACCATTTATATATGTATACCATGGCCCTAGTGTATGTGCTTTAATTACAATAATACTTTTTTTAACAGACGCAATTGATGGTTTTTTAGCAAGAAGACTTAAAATATCAACATTTTTAGGTTCAATGTTAGATGCATTTAGTGACAAATTATTAAATGGCATATCATTTATAATACTTGGTATAGAATATAATATCATGTTTGCTCCACTAATACTTGAACTTTCAATATTATATACTAACTACTCTACTTATAGATTTGGTGGTAATGTTCAATCAAGCATCATTGGTAAAATTAAAACAGTAATACTTGATATATTTGTAATATTAAGTTTTGCACTTTTAAGCTTAAATGCATTTAATACAAATAATAATATAATAAAATATCTTATTGAAAATAAAAATATATACATCAATATTTTTGGATGCATAATCACTATCGTATGCATAGTCGCATTACTTGATTATATGAAAAAAAATAAAATGGCAAAAACTGTATTTTGCAAAAAATGTAATATTTCATATAATACTTTAAAAAAAATTTTAAAAAATCAAACTAATTTTAGAATTGTGGCACTTTTTAAAGTTGCAAAAGTTTTAAAAACTA
>USNN01000003.1 GCA_900556185.1 uncultured Eubacteriales bacterium | reverse complement strand
CAAGACAATATATGTTGCGGCTCTTTCAAACACAAACACATCTGCAAGGCTTGCTAGTTCCCTTGCAAAGTTCTCATCGTTTTCTTCCTCTTCCTTATGAAATCTAACATTTTCTAGCATCATAATTTCGCCATCTTTCAGGCCTTTTGCTAGTGCCTTTGCCGAATCGCCTATAACATCCTCTGCCATTTTAACTTTTACGCCCAATAATTCAGAAAGTCTTGGTTCAACTTTTTTAAGCGAAAAGTTTGCATTAAACACGCCTTCGGGTCTGCCAAGATGCGAACAAACAATAACTTTTGCTTCTTGTGATAATAAATATTTTAAAGTAGGTAGTGATGCCACTATTCTTGTATCGTCTAAAATTTCACCACTTGGGCTTAGTGGCACATTAAAGTCTACCCGAACAAGCACCCTTTTACCTTTTACGTCTATATCTTTAAATGTCTTTTTATTCATATGTTAACCCCTTTAGTTTAGTCAGTTTTATTATAACAAGAAGAATATTTTGTTGTCAAATTTTTGAAATTAAAAAATTAGTTTTGTCCACTATTTTTTATTGCTTTTTCTATTAAATCTATAGTTTCTGCTAGCGACTCTGCTCGAACAATTTCTTCTTTTAATTTTGTTGCATTATTAAAGCCTGCCAGATATGCTAAAATATGTTTTTTCATATTCAAATATATATACTTTTCATCGTAATATTTTTCAAGTTCATGAATATGCTCTTTTATTTGGTCCAATTTTTCACTTAGTGTCATACTCATTTTTGTATTGTTTAAAAGTTCAGCAAAAATTTCTGGCTTACCTAAGGCGTTTCTGCCTATCATTACACCACTAGCCCCACATTCGTTGGTTAAATAATTAACATCTTCAATGGTTTTTATATCACCTGACACAACAACTGGTATTTTAACCGCTTTAGTTATTTGCTTCACTAGTTCCCAATCGGAGTGACCACTATACCCCTGAACTCGTGTACGTGGGTGAATTGTAATTAAACTTGCACCGCTCTTTTCGCACATTCTAGCAAACTCTACACCCACCAAGTGGTCTTCATCTATCCCACTTCTAAACTTAACTGTAATTGGCTTATTAGTAGAATTTACACAAGCCTTTATAATCTCACTTGCAAGAGGCAAATTTGAAAGCAAGGCAGAGCCATCACCATTGGAATATATTTTTGGTGCTGGACATCCCATATTTATGTCTATGATATCAAACTTATCCACCACGCCAGACTTAATTACAGACACAAAATCTTCTGGTGTATGCCCAAATAATTGAACACATTTAACATCTTCAAGGCTAGACGTGTACAATAGTTCCATTGTTTTTTCACTGCCATAAGTTAAGGCCTTTACGCTGACCATTTCTGTGGTAGTTAACCCCGCACCGTATTTTTTGCACATATGCCTAAAGCCAACGTCGGTATACCCCGCCATTGGTGCTAAAAATATATTATTTTTTGTGGTTACATTTTTTATCTTTAGTTTTGTTATCATAAATTAAATATACTATAACTGGTTTATTTTAGCAATAATTATTACACTAAATTATTTAAAGATTCTTTAATTTTTTTGAAAAATATTGCAAATAAAACACCTAATATAACTAGTATAATTCCAAGACTAACGAGCGAGGCTAAAATTGGAGACAGCACCGCTTTAAACATATTATAGAGTATAAAGCATAGCCCAAAGATTGCACTCCAAAACAGCATTACTGGCACAACTTGCAAGCAATCTGTAATTTCTTTATAACCTCGCACACAAAATAGATTAATTACGCACGAAACAAGCCCAAATAAGACACTACTAAACTCAAGAGCATAAATACTCATAGATTTAGTAAACACCACTAAAAAGGTTAATTTTAAAGCCCCAGCAACCATAGACGCAACTAATGGTTCCACCGATTTATTATTACAATTTAAAATAACCACGCACACGCTAGAAATTGAACTAAACACAACCGCAATAGACCCAATTTTTAATAAATTTACCGCCACCACTTTTTCGGCTGTGGTTAACGCAAGTGGATAAATAACACTAATAATTATGTCTGGAAACAAAACAAATAAAAACATAAATGGCATAGTTATAAACACGGCAAGCACGACCGACATATTTGCCTTTTTAAAATATAATCCATTAACCCTACTTCTAGATAAACTAGGAAGCAACAGAGTTTCTATTATACACAGTGCAAAACTAGGCAGATTTATTATAGCCGACACCGAACCTTTACTAATACCAAACAGCCTTGTTGCCAGTTCTACCGACAAATTAGTTTGCATTAATAATTTTATAACAAGTGTAGTTTCAATAAATTGTATTGTTGGCACTATTAATTTCGATAAACTAGAAACCACCGAAAACTTTATAAATTCCTGTTTTTCTAATTTAGTTAGTTTTTCATGACTTATCGCTTTTTTGTTTTTCTTTTGAAGAATTAATGCTAATAATAGTGTTACAAGTGAACTTAAAATTATTCCTATTATTACACCAGTTATTGCGACAACCACACCTTTATCCATTAAAAACAAGCCGATACACAACGCAAACACCACTTTTAAAATATCTTCCACCATATCTAAAATGGAATATAGTTTAAAATTTTCTTCACCCCTTAACTGTGCTTTAACCACCGAAAGCATTGAAATAATTACAACACCAACCGCACAAATAACATATAAAATAGTTGGCACTACCCCGCCTTGCAAATTTGTTAAAAACCTAGAAAATAAAACTAAAATTACTCCTGACACAATTGAAAACAATAAGGTTATAACTCTCGCAAGTTTTCCATATTCAACTCTTTTTTCTAAATTGTTTTGTGCAGTTTTTATAGTAAGTGCCACACCAACACCTTCGCTAGAAAGCACTATAAAAAATACCATCACAGGAAAAACAAGTTGGTATATACCCATACCAAAACTACCAACGACGTTACTAAGCCCAATTTTGAAAATAGCACTTATTGTTTTTCCTAAAAAGGCAAATGCGGTTAAAATAAATGTATTTTTTACTATTCTTTTGTTAAAAAAATTTCCCATACATTTAGTATGAGAAATTATTATATTTTTATTTTGCAATTATCTCTAATGTGATATTAATTTTAGCACCCTTTATTGTTTTTGTTGTATCAGCATCTAGCCACACAACAACCGATATTTCTTTATCAGTTTCGGATACACCTCTTGCTATAACCGAACCTAGGTCAGTCCCGCTTATTGGCTTATTCTTTTCTTCCATAACACCAATACGAACATTTTCTAGGTTTTCCTTTTCACCTGCGGTTAACGAACATTCCTTTAAAATTATCTCCCAGTTACTCGATGCGGTTAACTTAAATGTTGCATAAGCACCTTCGGTTCCAACGGCATCGTTTACGGTGGTTGGTATACTGGTTTCGCTGTCTTCTTCGCCGGTGGCTGGTCTTACCCCAACGCTAGATGATTTTATCTTTAATTCATTAATCGTTTCACCGTCTTTATCTGTTATGGTTATTCCATTTGCCGTTATTACTTTTATAGACTCCACCGAAACCTTTTCCTTACTTACCTTAAACGCCGAAAATGTTGCACCTATTGCCACAACAAATATTAATATTAAAATTGTTAAAACTGCAGATGCAGTAGTTTTTTTGAACATAATCACTCCTAAAATATTATAAAAAAATTGTATCCTATATTTTATATTTTATTCGTGAAGATAAAAAAATACCCACCTTTTTCGGTGGGTAAATTTATTAATCTTTATTTTCTTGCTTTTGATTGATTGCTTCTCTCCATGTAGTTGCAGAAACAGCAATAGAAAGAACAATTACTACTCCAAGTAAAATTACTGAAACTACATCAAAGTGTCTAACAATTGCACAAGTAACGCCAAGAGCAATACACAAAAGTATTGTTATAACACTACCTATCATAACTTTCTTTGATACCATAATTCCCTCCAAAACCCTTTATTGCGTAAATTATATCACATAAATTACTACAATTCCATAGTTTTTCAAAAATATTTAATATTTTTTTAGTCTGTATGCCGTTGTGCTTGCATCTAATGGTATTATCTTTTCTATTAAGTCAGACTTAATTTCCGACCTAACCAGTTCTTTTAACACCCTACCGCCATGGTATCCGTGTATAAAAACAATTGAGTCGTAGTTACCAGTTAAATATAGATGGTTGTATATTTCTGCTCGTGCGTCTTCTTTTGTTAGTCCATGAAGGTCCACTGTTTTATATGTTCCAACCGCAATTAATTTGTCTAGCATAACTAACTCACCACTACAAATAGTTTTGCAGTGTGGCCTAAATAGGTAAATTCCACCAAATATGTTCCACTTGTGCAGTTAGATTTTGGATTGATGCTAAACTTGCCATCACCTAAAAATAACACTTCTATTTGACTAGACAATACACTATTTAATGTAACTTTAGATGTGATTTGTTCGGTATCAAAATTGCCACCATATGGTTCAATTTCAATATTAACCTCAGTAGTAGAACCTTTCCCAACTCTTATTATATCAGCCTCAACACCAGCAATAATAGTTTTTATGCCCACAATATCTGATGAAACAACAAACTCCATTGGCTTATATGTTTCGTTAGAGATTCTCACATATCTTTCATCCCAATAATTACATCTTACACCAAAGTTTATGGTTGTGCCTAAACTATCTTTAACTGGCAACAAAATCAATTTGTTGTTGTCTTTTTTTACTTTAATTGTTTCTTTGTTAACAGAATCACCAAAACTATCAATTTCGACACGAGTTCTTACACCGTTTACCATTTCAAACTTAAAAGCATATATATCTAACACACCACGCTCTACACCAATATCATATGAACAAGTAAAGGCGGTTGGTTCATTAGTTTTTAAGTTTTCACTTGTAGATATTGTAAACTCTTGGTTTGCAAGACCCATTGATTCAACGGTTAGATAAATAAATTGTAAGCCACTAGACGCCCCAGTATATCTATGAACAAAGTTCACATAAATACAATCACCATTTGTAAAGCCATGGCAGGTTTTAAAGTAGTAAAAACTTCCGTTTACGATATTTAATTTTAGTTTGTTTTTATAAATGTATTCACCATTTGTAAAGTCGGCGCTTTCTATTAAGTTGCCATCAAAATACAACTCATAATCGCCAAGACTAAATGCTCCAACTGTGCTAAATTGCTTATCATAACCAATCTCTGGCAAAACATAAACATCATTAGCATTTGCAGATTGTTCTAGATAGACTAAATTATTTTCGGTCTCATTCAATTTTGTATTTGTTAAATCTCTGCTATTAGAAGATAATTTAAACTTAATATATGCTTCTCTATTTTTTAAGTTTAATAATATACTTACTGTTTGTGCTGGTCTATAACCTTCTATTGTATTTTGGTATATATCCACATCTATCTCACATGATGTTTGAACAATATCGGTTTTAGGAATAACAACCAAGCATCTGTTTTCTTTGTCTATATAAACATCTTCTAGTATTGCTGAATTTGCTTCTTTTGTAGACTCAACATTTAGGTTGTTCATGTTTGCATCTAAGGGTTTTATATTAAAAGGTATTCTATGCTCAAAACCGTCTTTTTTAACATCACAAGCAGTAATTGGCGTATTGTCTTCCCCGCTTACAAATGTTAAATCTTGAACATCCACATCTTTTACATTTACTTGCATAGTATCGGTAAGGCTAGATTTAGACGCATGGCGAACTGTAATGGTAGCCGTGCCCACACCAACTGCTTGCACATTTAAATTTGTTCCATCAAAACTAACCGTTGCAATTTCTGGGTTAGATGAATAAGCAATCAAAGATGCCTTACTTGCGGTTTCTGGATAAACTTTAACACCAATTTCAGCATTATCAAACTCAGGGTTGCCTAAATACAATTCTTTATAGGCACCCTCAACCGTAATATATTTTATGGTTGTTTTATTTATTTGATTAACAACTACTATTGCAACAATAACTACTACTGCAACAATACCAAGTATTATTCCAAGTTGCTTAAATAAACCACCTTTTTTCTTCTTTTTTTGTTTATCTTTTACCATTCATTTATCCCACTAACGAAAAATTAAAATAGATTATGCCTAATTTTATTATACTACAATCAAGTATAATTATTTTAAAAATTTTTGTCAACTCATTTTAGATGGGTGAGACATATTGAAATAAGATAAAAACTGCATTATTTAGCAACTAAAAAATTCGAGCCAAGTAATTAAACTAATTTATGTGTGAACAACCAAATGATACCGCTCAAACTTGCTTGTAATAATATGTGATTTTCACTAATTATTTTGCGTTAGCAATATCATTAGTGAAACGAATATCTTTCCGTAAAAACCATCATTAAAAACAAAAAAAGAAAGCCATATTTGACTTTCTTCTTGTTTGTTTGGCAGGAGAAGAGGGACTCGAACCCCCAGCCGACGGTTTTGGAGACCGCTACGCTACCAATTGCGCTATTCTCCTATATTTGCAACAACGTTATTATAACACCTATAAAAACGGTTGTCAACTATTTGTTTTTTGATAAACAAAAAATCACCCCACAAATCTGTGAGGTGGTTTTTTAGGTTGCGTAATCTACGCTTCGTGTTTCACGAATAATATTAACTTTAATTTGACCTGGGTAATCTAGTTCCCCTTCTATTTTTCTTGC
Organism: uncultured Eubacteriales bacterium; assembly: GCA_900556185.1. Taxonomy (GTDB): domain Bacteria; phylum Bacillota; class Clostridia; order Christensenellales; family UBA1242; genus UMGS1908. The sequence goes on along the minus strand of USNN01000003.1, from coordinate 20,085 downwards.
AATTTGTTTTGCTAGAATTACAATACCGTCATCGTTAACTTCTTCTGGCTTAACAGCAACTCTAATTTCTCTACCCGCTTGAATAGCACAAGCACTTGCAACACCTTTAAACTCGGTTGCAATAGACTCAAGTTTTTCAAGTCTTTTAATGTAGTTTTCAAGAGATTCACGTCTTGCACCTGGTCTGCTAGAAGAAATCGCATCAGCCACTTGAACAATCATTGCTTCAATTGATTTATACTCAACGTCGCCATGATGTGCTTCAATACAATGAATAACAGCTTCGCTTTCTTTATATTTTCTTGCTAGGTCTACACCAATTGAAACATGTGTGCCTTCCATTTCAAAGTCCATAGCCTTGCCTATATCATGCAACAAACCTGCCCTTTTACAAACTGCGATATCTGCACCAAGTTCGCCAGCCATTAAGCCTGCTATATAACTTGTTTCTAGGCTATGCTTTAAAACATTTTGACCATAACTTGTTCTGTATTTTAGTCTACCTAGAATTTTAACAAGTTCTGGGTTTATTCCAAATACGCCTGCATCAAATGTGGCATTCTCGCCAGCTTCAGCGATAGTTTTTTCTAACTCTTTTTTAGTTTTTTCAACTATTTCTTCAATTCTACCTGGATGTATTCTACCGTCTGAAATAAGTTTTTCTAGAGTTAGCCTAGCAACTTCCCTTCTAATTGGGTCAAAGCAAGAAATTATTACTGCTTCTGGTGTATCGTCTACAATTAGGTCTACCCCAGTCGCTTGTTCTATACTTCTTATGTTTCTGCCTTCTCTACCAATAATTCTGCCTTTCATTTCATCGTTTGGCAAAGTCACAGCGGATACTGTTACTTCGGCAGTATGGTCAGTTGCACATCTTTGAATAGCTTGCATAACTATTTCTTTTGCGTTTTTATCGGCTTCTGCTCTTGCTTCTTCATCTAGTTTTTTAACTAATGTTCCAGCCTCTTTTCTCGCATCGGCTTCAATTAAACTAACAAGTTCTGCTTTGGCTTCTTCTTTTTTAAGCCCTGCCACTCTTTCTATTTCTTTAACAATTTGCGCTTCTTTTTCTACTAGTTTTTGCGAAGCGACTTCTAGTTCTTCTTTTTTAGAAATTAGTTGTTCACGTTGCTCGTCTAGTGCTTCATATTTCTTGTCTAGCGTGTCTTCCTTTTTTTCTAAACTTTCTTCTTTTTGTCTTAATCTGTTTTCTAATTTGCTAGCTTCAATTTTTCGGTCTTTTAATTCTTCTTCTGCTTCATTTTTAATTTTTATTGCTTCTTCTTTTGCTTCAATTAAGGCTTCTTTTTTAATAACCTTAGCTTCTGCTTCTGCTTCTTGCAGAATTTCGTTCGTCTTATTCTTAGCGTTTTGTAAACTCTTTTTGTTTATTATGTTTAGTGAAACCGTCCCAAGGGCAAATCCACCACCAAGCAACACAACGCCAAGTACGACTATTAGCCATATTGGCATACTACTCCCCTCCTAAATTTATTGAAAAATAACACTTAAATAGTGATAATACCTTCCAGTTGATGGTTGAAAAATTCCCATCTATTTAATTGTAACACCTAAAAAATCTATTTGTCAAGTATTAATATCCAATGGTAACTATACTAGCCCCACTACCTAAACAATTTTCAATAACCACAGTTCCAATAGGTGGCATTTTTGTTAAATTTACCTTAGCAATTTCTTTTAACATTGCAGGAATTAATTCCTTTTTTACGGGAGCAGATGTTTTGACTGGCACAACTTTATCTTCACCAACTCTAACAAGACTAGAAAAATTTCGCACTGGGTTAGTTACTTCACTAATGCCATACGCTTCGCCCCTTGGGCAACTATTGCCAGTTACTTTAACCCCTGCTTTTGTTTTTGTTATGGTTAGTTCACACCCTAGTGGACACATAATGCAATTTGTTTTCATTAATTTTCCTCCATAGACAAGGTTATATCGGTTTTTAGTCCAGTTTTATCTATTACTATTTCTTGCATTTCTCCAGCCGAAGCAGACAAAATAAACTTAGATGCAACTACATTACCTAAACTATCTTTAACTAAGGCTTTGGTTTTTACAAATCTCTTTGTTACTCTAAATAAAACCTTAACTTTTTCCGTCCCTTCAAAATAACTATTTGGCAACACATATCTAACGCCATTTCCAACGGTTATATTGTGTTCATTTAATCTATTTAACCCAACTAGTGCATTTTGACTTGCGTAGACACCTGCAAGAGTGCTTTCATCCGTAACGAAATCTACTAGGTCGTGAACATGCAAAACATTACCACACATAAACACATTTTTAAGTGTAGTTTCTCGGTATTCATTAACCATTGCACTATTAGTCTTAGGGTTAAACTTCACGCCTTTAATTAAGTCGGTTTCAGGAATTAATCCTACCGATAAAATTAGCCCATCACACGCTATTTTCTTCTTTGTATCTTCTATTGGTTTTAAGTTGTCATCTACTTGAGCCACAACTACACCAGTGATTTTAGGGTAGCCTAGCACTTCAACCACCGTTGTACTTGTGTATAATGGAATATTGAAATCATCTAAACACTGCTTAATATTTCGCTTTAAGCCACCGCTTTCCTTCATAATTTCTAGCACCATTTGAGGTTTAGCACCTTCTAGGGTTAGTCTTCGTGCCATAATTAAGCCTATATCACCACTACCTAAAATTATTGGTTTTTTGCAAGGCAACACGCCATACATATTAACCCACTTTTGTGCTTGCCCTGCAGTCCACACGCCTGATGGTCTTGTTCCAGTTAACCCAATAGCACCGGCCGTTCGTTCTCTGCAACCCATACACAAAACGATACTGCCAGCGGTAACTACTTGCACGCCTTTTTCGTTTTTTACAGTTACTGCATTAGACTCTACTTTTATAACAAAACTGTTAAGCCATACGCTTATTCGGTTGTTTGCTTTAATTTCGTCATTTAACTTTTCTATAAATCTATAAGCATACTCGGGACCAGTTAATTCTTCATTAAAATAATGCAAGCCAAAGCCAGAGTGAATACATTGTTTTAATATTCCGCCAAGTTTGTTTTCTCGTTCCACAATTAAAGTTTTTGCACCATTTTTAGATGCACTAATAGCACAGGCAAGCCCAGCAGGACCGCCACCAACTACAACAACATCATAATCAAATTTTCTCATACACTACTCCTAATTTTCTTTAATTTTAGAACTTATTATTGTAGAACCAACACCGTCTTTATTAACTTCACTAAACTTTATATTTTTTGCTTTTGCAATTTCTTCCATTACGGTAAATATGCAAAAACCACCTTGACATCTGCCCATACCCGCTCTGGTTCTGCGTTTTACTGCATCTACACTGTTTGCTGGAAGTGGAGAGTTTAAACACTCTTTAATTTCGCCAAGAGATATGTTTTCACATCTGCATACCACTTTGCCAAAGTCTGGATTTTTCTTAATTATCTTGTTTTGGTCTGCTATTGACATATTATTTAAAACAGTTCTAGGTGCCAATTGTTTTAAGTTTTTAACTTCCTTATTTGGGTTTAAACCTACTAAGGTTGCAACCATATTTGCAATAGCAGGTGCACTAGATAACCCTGGAGAACAAATTCCCGCTACATTAACAAGGTTTTTAACCTTTTTGCTGTTTTCAATAATAAAGTCATCGCCCACTATTGTTCTTACGCCACTAAATACACGAATGTTTTCTCTAAACGGAACCGATGGGAATGTTTGCGTTACTTCTGCTTTAATTTTGTTTAACCCTTCAGTAGTAGTTACTGGAACGCAATCTGACTCGGTGCTTGTTGGACCCACCATAATGTTACCGTGCACAGTAGGTGAAACCAAAATACCCTTAGAGTATTCGGTTGGCAATGGGAAAATTGGGTGTGAAACAAACCCACCCACAGATTTATCCAATAAATAATATTCGCCAAGCCTAAAGTTTAATTTGTATTGTTCGCCGTTAACCAATTTACTTATATCATTAAACCCAGCACCGCAAGCGTTTATAAGGTAGGTAGAATTAATCACCCTACCATCTTTGCTGGTTAATTCAAAACCATTATCTGTAACCGCAATTCTTTTAGTATCAAACTCTAAAAATACTTCGCCACCATTTATTATGGCTTCTTCGGCAAGTCTTACCGACAAGTCGTAACTTGATACCATTCCGCCAGATGGAATATATAGCCCATAAAGAATATTAGGCGATATATTAGGCTCTAATTTTTTTAGTGCCACACTATTTAATAGTTTTACACCCTTTACTCCATTTGCTTTTGCTTTACATAAGAGTTCATTTATTTTATCTATATTATTACCAACTATCAAATGTCCTGTGTTTTTAAAATCGACGCCCACTCTTTTGCATAGGTCTGGATACAACTTATTACCTTCTACATTAAGTTTTGCTTTTAAAGTGTTAGGTTTACAATCTATGCCAGAGTGAACAAGAGCAGTATTTGCTCTACTTGCACCAAAACCAACATCATTTTGAATTTCAACTAAGCATACTTTTTTGCCTAGTCTTGTTAATTTATTAAATATACTTGTGCCAACTACGCCACCACCAACTACACAATAATCAAACATAATTATTCTCCTTTATTTTTTTATACCACATATTGAAATTTTTCACAAATAAAAAAAGACTTATTAACTAAGTCTTTCCTTAAAATTTTTATTTATAAATAATGTTATTTATTATGCCAATAATTCCACCGCCAACTACACCAAGCAACAAATCCCACACATTATCTACGCCGAAACTGAATTTGCCAATAAGTAGTGAAAAAACAATAAAACTTACTAGCACATAACTAAGCCCAACCAGCGTGCCCTTTAACATTCGTTTTTCGCCCGACTTTGTTGCAATTAACACACCAACTGCAATACTAACTAGTTTTATTACAATATTCACAGGTGTTATTACATTATCACTCCAATTAAACCATTTTATAAGCAAGGCAAATATTAAAATAAGCCCAAGCGAAACTATTACAGCTATAATAGAAGCCAAAATTATTTTGGCAATACCTAATTTATTTTCCTTAACAAAATAATCGCTCATAATCTCTCTCCTTAGTTAAAGATTATGAGCGAAGTTTATTAATTATGCTTGGTTATAGATAATTCTGCCACAGTTTTCACATTCAATCATTCCGTCTGCCTTTAGTTTTGCAAGTTTGCTAACAGATATTTCCATTCTGCAACCGCCACACTTGCCACCAACTTGAGGGACAAAAACATTAGACTTTTCAGTTCTTTTTTGCTTGTATTTAGCAAGAAGTTTTGGGTCTACTTGTTTTGATAGTTTTTCAAGTTCAGCCTTTAATGATTCTATTTCTTTTTCAGCTTTTTCCTTTTTAATTGTGTAACTTTCTTTATATTTTTGCATACTGCTTTTTGCAAGTCTTGCATTTTTCATAATAGAATTGTATTCGTTTTGAACCTCATCACAACTTTGTTTTACAACCAAAATTTTCTTTTGTAGCCTTAACAAGTTGTTTGTAATTGCTTCGTTTGCTTCAATTAAACCATCTAACTTTTTTTCGTCAGTTGTGTCTGCATTTTTGCCAACCACTTCTAGGTTTTCTGCCATAGAATTAAATACTTTTTTCAAGCTTTCAAACTCATCAAACAAGGCTTTAGATTTTTTGTTTAACTCAACCAACTTTGCTTGATATTCTTTTAACGATTGTTGCATTTTAAGAGCATTCATTCTATCCACATCGTTATTAATGTCGCTTGCGATATTTCCTATCTTCAAGTCTAATTCTTGGTATTTTAACATCTTTTCCATTACTTTACTCCTAATTTTTGTTTATATTTTTTAAGTATACCATACTCAAGTTTTTCTTCTTTGTTTAAATATTTTAGCCTAGATTCGTACGAATTTAGTTCATAGTTTAGATAGTTTAAAAAGTCTTCACCATTATTAATTAAATCAGTTTTGCCAATAAGCAAATCTACTGGCTTATATTTTATTGGTCTATCTGTTTTTTTGCACTTAATTACGCTATAAAATTTATCTCTATCTTGAATGGTTTCATCATAACTTATATTATAACCATTTTCATATAAATATTTTCTTAACACTTTTGTGTGTTGCATTGGTTCTAAGATAAATTCATTTATATTAATATTATTTGGGTTACTTAAAATTTTTACAATTTCATAGCCACCCATACCTGCAATAATAACAAGATTGGCTTTATTTATATTAAGTTTATTAAACCCATCAGATAAAACACAAATCATTCTATCACTATAGTTATATTTTTTTGCTAATTCTTCTGCTTTTTTTAAACTTCCTTCGCTTATATCTGTTGCATAAACAAGTTTTGCGTTTTTATCTTCTATAACCTTAAGTGCAACAAACCCATGGTCGGTGCCTATATCCACCACCACATTTAAGTATGTGTCTACTAAATCTATTACCTTTTGTAATCTTTTGCCTATTCGCAAAACTAATTTCTCCTAGTCTAAAAAGTCTTTTAATTTTTTGCTTCTTGATGGGTGTCTTAATTTCTTAAGTGCCTTGGCTTCAATTTGTCGTATTCTTTCACGGGTAACATTAAACTCTTTACCAACTTCTTCTAGCGTTTTAGCATGCCCATCCTCTAAACCATATCTCATCATAACGACCTTTTGCTCTCTTGGAGTTAGTGTCCCAAGAACGCCTAAAAGTTGTTCTTTTAACATACTAACAGTTGCAGATTCTTCTGGAGTTATGGTGTTGTTATCTTTTAAGAATGTGCCAAGTGATGAATCTTCTTCTTCGCCGACTGGGGTTTCTAGAGAGATTGTATCTTGACTTATTCTTTGAATATCTCTTACTTTTGCTTCTGAGATACCCATTTCTTTTGCAATTTCAGCAGTTGTTGGTTCTCTGCCTAAACTTAGAGTTAATTGACGACTTACTCTAATTTGACGATTAATTGTTTCTACCATATGAACTGGAATACGAATAGTTCGGGCTTGGTCTGCAATTGCACGAGTTATTGCTTGACGAATCCACCATGTTGCATAGGTTGAAAATCTGAAACCTTTAGAATAGTCAAATTTTTCAACCGCTTTTACAAGACCAAAGTTTCCTTCTTGAATAAGGTCTAAAAACATCATACCCCTGCCACCATATTTTTTTGCTATAGATACAACTAGTCTTAGGTTGGCTTCACACAACTTATCTTTTGCTTCTTGGTCGCCTTCGGTTACAAGTTTGCCTAGTCTTAATTCTTCTTCGCTAGAAAGCAAAGGCACCTTACCTATATCTTTTAAATACATCTTAACTGGGTCATCTACATTAGATTGGCTTATAAGTTTTTCTAGTTCTTCATCTGATTCAATTAAGGTTGTTTCTAGTAGTTTTATGCCTTCTTGTTGAATTCTTGCTAAAATCCCATCAATTTGGTCGGCGTTTAGTTTTGCAAAGTTAACTGCTAGTTCTTCCATTGTAACAGAACCTTTTTTCTTTGCTTTTTCTATAACTCTTTCAATTTCTTGATTAATTTTTTGTTGCTTTGCATCTGAAACTGGTTTAACTTCTTTATTGCTTAATTCTTCTTTTTTAGTTGCAATTAAGTCTGCTAGTTCCCCTTCATCTTTTTTGCTTGCAGTTGCTGTTTGTGTCTTTTTAACCTTTGGTTCAGCTGGCTTTTTAGTTTCTTTAACTGGTTCAACGCTAATTGGTTCAGCTTCTTTAACTGCCTTTCTGGTTCTTTTTATTTTTTCTACTACGGTGGCTTCTTCTACTTTTGGTTCAGACGCCTCTACTGGTTTTGAAACACGCGTAGTTTTAGTTGGTTTAACTTCGGCTTCTTCCATTTTTGGTTCTTTCTTTTTAGTTACCTTTTTTACTTTTGATAAATTATCTATATCCATAGCAATTTGGTTTTGTGCTAATGTATCTTCTTGTTTTTTCACTGTTTTACCTTCTTTAACAAAATTGACTTTATTGTTATTATTTATTTCTTCATTTGGAGCGTGTTCGTCTTTACTTGTCGTATTTTTGCGTGACTTTTTTAGTAAATCTATTAAACTCATAGGTCCACTCTCCTAGAATTTATTTTCATTATAATATCTTTTAGTTCGTTCATTATGGCGTTTTTTTCATCTGCAGATACTACTAGTAGTTTTTTACTTAGCTCGTCTTGTTTTTTTAGCAATTGATTTTTATATAACAAATATAAGCAATCTTCAAAAACTTGACTATTAATTTCTTCGTCATCTGAAAAATTATAGTTTACAACCGCACCAATTGTTTCTGAGTAGTCATCTAGTAAACCATCTATAAATTCTGAATGTGTTTTTGAGTTTAGTGCTTGGGTTGCCACTGTTAGCATATTGCCACTAAATAAACTTAATAGTTTAATTGGGTCATGCGTGCCGACCGATTTATTAAGTATGTTACTAATTACGCAAATTTCAGCCTTTTCGATTGTATCGTCCTTTTTTTCTTCTCTTTGAATTGCAGACGACTTAACCACATTGCCTTCACTAAGTTTTAAATTTCGGTCTTTTAATTTATTTCTCAAAAAGTCTTTATATACACCTGTTATATTGGAAATTAGGTCTATATAAACTTCCGCTTCAACATCTTCTAGTCCCAATAAAACATCTATAGCTTCGTCTACATATTTTGCTTTGCCATCAAACTCGTTTAAGTTATATTTGTTTTTTAAAACCAATAACTTGTATTCCACTAGTGGTTTAGAGTCTTCTATTACCTTATCTAACGCTTTTGGTCCCCTTGTTTTTAATAGTTCGTCTGGGTCCATATTATCTGGAATAGATGCCACCCTAACATTTAAGTTTTCGTGCTTTAATATGTCTAATCCTCGCAGTGTTGCCTTGCTTCCAGCGTAGTCACCATCGTAGCAAATAATAACATCATTTGTTAGTCTTTTTATTATTCTTGCTTGGTCTACGGTTAGTGCCGTACCTAAGCTTGCAACCGCACCAACATAACCAGCTTTATGCAAGGCTATTACATCTGTTTGACCTTCTACAATTATAATCTCTTTTAAATTGCCTGCTTGTTTCGCCTTTTTAACGAGATTAATACCAAATAGATTTTTGCTCTTTAAAAATAATGGCGTATCACCCGTATTAATATACTTAGCGTAGTCAACTTGTTTTTTCATAGTTCTGCCAGAAAAACCAACAACTTCGCCATATATATTAATTATAGGAAAGGCTATTCTATCACCGATCGAATCGTAAAATCTGCCATCTTTTTCTTTAATTATACCAAGTTTTAGTAGTAGGTTTTTATCATATCCCTTTTTCTCTAGGTATGTGATAATTTCAGTGTAGCCATCAGCATAACCTAAACCAAACCTTGTTATCATATCGGAATCAATTTGGCGTGACTTTAAATAGTCCATAGCGACTTTACTTTTAAGAAGATTATCGTGGTAGTGCTTTGCACATTCCTTCATACAAGCAACTTGTTTTTCCCGTTCTTGCTTTTGCTTTATCTGCTCTTCTCTTTTGGTTTCGTCTACTGGAACTTCCATCCCACTCCAACTAGCAATTAATTTTACTGCATCTATAAAAGAGATAGACTCCATCTCCATAACAAACTTGAATAAGTTTCCACTAGCCTTGCAACCAAAACAATGATAATATTGGTCTAGTTCGTTAACAGAAAAAGAAGGTGTCTTCTCTAAATGGAACGGACACCTTCCCCAATAATTTCTTCCTTTTTTCTCTAGGGGCACGTATCTATTCACTATGCTGACAATATTATTTCGTTGCTTTAATTCGTCTAAAAATTCGTCTGGTATACTAGTCATATAGTCCCCCTTTATGTTATTTTTTCGTTACTTTCCAAATATTATTTCGACAAACTATATACTATTCCCTTTTTTTGTTTAAAAAAAAGTAACTTTAAGGAAATTTTCCCTAAAGTTACTTGGTTTTTACAAATTGACTATTATATAGGTTATAATAAAATCCTCGCTTTTTAAGCAGTTCTTCGTGCGTGCCTTGCTCTATTATATTGCCCTTATTCATAACCAAAATTATATCGGCGGTTTTTATTGTAGACAACCTATGTGCAACAATAAAACTTGTTCTGCCTTTCATTATGGTTTCAAAGGCTTGTTGAACTTTCATTTCGGTACGGGTATCTATATTACTTGTGGCCTCATCTAATATTAGCATTGGAGGTTTTATTAAAATTACACGTGCTATGCAAATAAGTTGCTTTTGACCTTGAGAGATATTGCTACCGCCTTCAGTTACCATTGTGTCATACTTATTTGGAAGTTTATCTATAAAGTCGTGTGCACCAACTAGTTTGGCTGCCTCTATTATTTCTTCCATCGTGGCATTTTGATTGCCGTATGCTATGTTATCCCTTATTGTCCCGTGAAATAACCAACTCTCTTGTAATACCATACCAAACTTGTTTCTAAGGCTTGCCCTTGTTACACGGCTTACGTCTTCGCCCGAAACATAGATAGTGCCATCCACAAGTTCATAGAACCGCATAAGTAGGTTTATAAATGTGGTTTTGCCACATCCAGTTGGACCAACTATTGCAATTTTTTGCCCTGGTTTTACATCTAGGTTAAAGTCTTCTATTAATTTAACCTTTGGAGTGTAATAGAATTTTGCGTGCTCTATTTTTATTTCGCCATCGGCACGGGTTAATTCTTTAAAGCCTAAATCGCTAGGTTCGTCTGGTTCATCTAGAACAGCAAATATTCTTTTTGCAGATGCATACGCTGCTTGAATTTCGGTCACTTCGCTAGCAAGTTCGTCAAATGGTTTTCCAAATGTGTTGGCGTAACTCAAAAAACTTGATATTATACCAATAGATATTTCACCACGCAGTGCCATAATAGCACCAAAGAACCCAACCAAAACATACGCAAGCCCATTTGTAAATCTTGTGAATGGTGGTGCTAAAGCACTATAAAACTGAGACTTTTCACTAACCGTTGCTAAGTTTTTATTAATGCCTTGGAATTTTTCGATAGATTCTTCTTCGTTACCAAATGCCTTTATTACCCGCTGACTTGTGATAATTTCTTCTAGGTATCCACTCATATCACCAGTGGTTTTGCTTTGAGCCGTGAATAACACATTTGCCTTTTTTGCTATAACAAAGGCGGCAATTAAACTCATAGGAGTAATAACAGCTATAACTATTGCAAGTTTAACATTTAGTGCTAGCATAAATATAAGTGTGCCTATAATTGTGAATATTCCCGAACTAACCGAAATTAACGCTTCTACTATACCATCGGTTACAATTTCTACGTCATTAATCATTCGGTTTAATAGGTCACCGTGAGTTGTGCTATCTACAAACTTTATTGGCACCTTGCTAATTTTTTTGAAAAACATCTCACGAATATGCTCGCTTGTTTTATAGGTGTAGATATTATCTAGTAAGTTATATCCCCACGTAAACACAAGGTTAAACACGCCAATAACCAGCATTATAACTATGTTTTGAAGTAGTAGTGTAAAATTTACCGCACCTTTACCAACAACGGCATCAATACATTTGCCTATATATACGGGTATAAGTAAATCTAAAACATTACTTAACACCATTACAAGTAGCCCGCAAATTAGATATATTTTGTATTCGCCCGAATATTTTATTGCTGTTTTAAATAGGCTTCGTTCTTGCTTTTTTTCTTGTTTTTTATTTTGAACCTTTTCTTTAATTTTCATTACTTATTCTCCTCCTCTTCAGGATTTTGAGAATAATAAATCTCTTGATATGTAGTACAATTTTTAAGCAGTTCTTCGTGTGTACCTATTCCACACACATCACCATTATCTAACACAATTATATTATCGGCACTCATTAATGTGGTTGCTCGTTGCGATACAATTATTATTGTGCTATTTTTTAAACTCGTTCCTATTGCCTTTCTTAGTTTTGCGTCGGTTGCAAAGTCTAGCGCTGAACTAGAGTCATCTAAAATTAATATCTTAGGTTCACCAACTAAGGCTCTTGCAATTGTAAGTCTTTGACGTTGCCCACCTGAGAAGTTACTACCACCCCTAAATACTTCGTGATTTAAAAAGTCTGACAGTTCTGAAACGAAATCGTAACTTTGAGAAATTTTAAGTGCCTTTATAACTTCGCTTTCAGTTGCGTCTTTTTTCCTAAATCGCATATTTTCAAGTAAAGTTCCTTCAAACAAGGTTGGATTTTGCGGAACTATACCTATCATACTTCTAAGGTCTTCTACTCTATATTTTTTAACGTTAACGCCGTCAACCAAAACTTCACCACGTGTTACATCATAAAATCTTGGAATTAAGTTAACCACGCTAGACTTTCCGGAGCCAGTTCCGCCAATTATACCAATAACTTGCCCGGCCTTTATTTTTATAGATAAATTTTTAACGGCATCTTTAGAATTATTGTAAGAAAACCAAACGTTTTTAAATTCTATATCACCTTCAAAATTTTCTGGGTCGAACTCTACTGGTCTTGCTGGGTCTAGAATTGTGTTTTTAGTTTCAAACACTTCTTTTACCCTTTTCATACTAGCACCAGTTCTATTGTACACAATTATTAGTCTTGCAATAACTACAAGAGAGTTAGCAAGGCTTAGTAGATAGTTTACAAACGCAATTAAGTTACCTGTGGTTATAATGCCCGCATTAACCCTAATACCACCAAACCACAACACGGCAATAACGCCAAGATTAATAATAAGTGCTATTAATGGTTGGAGAATAGATGCCATTTTTGCAATATCTACATTAACGCCAGTAAACTTTTTATTGGCTTTTGTAAATCTATTTGCTTCGTACTCTTGCTTATTAAAGGCTCTTACCACTCTAACACTATCTAGGTTATCTCGGGCGACATCGGTAACATCATCTAGTTCCACCTTAAGTTTTGCATATAGTGGGCTGTTTTTATTCATTATGAACATAACCACAAATATAAGTAATGGCATAATAACTATAAAAATTAGCGATAGTTTTAGGTCTATAAAGCAAGCCATAACAAACGAACCTATTGCCAAAAATGGTGCTCTTGCAACTGACCTTATTGTCATACCAACAGCGTTACTAATTTGGCTTACATCGTGAATAGACCTATTGGTTAGTGTTACTGTAGAAAACTTATCAAGTTCGGCGTGCGAGTAGGTGTTGATATGGCTAAACATATCGTGACGGATATCTCGGCTTATGTAACTTTGAGCCAAACTAGAAGATTTTTGGCAGACTATAGCAAATAAAAACGACAACAAGTTCATTGCTATAATAATTCCACACAACCCATATATTAGAGTTGTGTTGGCTTCACTTATACCCCTATCTATAACGATTGCCATTAAGTATGGCGTTATAATATCTGACGCAGTTTCTAGTGCTTTAAATAGCGGACCTATAACTAAATATTTTTTATATCTAGATAAGTAGTTCTTTAATTTAAACATAAAAATTCCTTAGCCTTGAATTTAATAATTGTAATTATACCATAATAAGTTAAATAACAAAAATAAAAAAGGGCAATCTAGAAAAATTACTTTTCATTACAAACAAATTTTGAAACGTTGTTTATTTTTATGTGGTAACAAAAATGATTAAATATGTTAGTGTATGTTGTGTTATGAGTGAAAACGCCTACCCAAGACCCATAAAAATTATTTGGGAAGATGGCAGAAAATATGCAATAGATAAAGTTATAGATGTTAAAAAAAGAGCCAGCACCAAAGGCGGTGGTGCTGGTATTAGATATTTAGTTAAAATTGGAAACCATGAAAGATATTTATTTTTAAAAGATTACAACTGGTTTGTTGAATTAGATTAAAGTTTTTTATTGTTGATACTTACCCCACTCGGCGTCGTTTCATTTAGTCTTTTATCTCTAAACACTATTGCTCGACTTATGGCAGTTCTGCCAAACCTTGAACGCAAATTTTCGATTGTTTTATCTAGCGTAACACCCTTATCTTTTTTGCTTTGTGTTTCGCCCATAGACAATTGTTCTGAGTCGTAAAAATTAGATACACTAACCCCTACGCCCCTAACACCATTCGTTACATCATATTTTTCTTTAAATAGTTTTATGGCGGTTTCAGCTATTATATTAGATGCACTTGTTGGAGTGATTAATGGTCCTTGAAAAGACAGGTGATGCAGGTCTTTGGTCATAATTAAAACGTGTATGGTTTTTGCTATTTCTATGCCATATTTTTTCATTCGTTCTGATACACTTTCACTTAAAAAATAGAAAAGCATTTCTACATCTTTTAATGTGAACACATCTTTATAAAAGGTGATACTGTTTCCAACCGATTTTATTTCGTCATCTTCGTCATACTTTTTTACGGGTTCTGAGTCTAGCCCGTTTGCATACTCGTGTAGTTTTTCACCGATTTTTCCAAACTTGTTTAAAAGTATTTTTTTATCTAGCCTTGCTAGCCCACCTATTGTAAACACGCCAAGGTCATTTAACTTTTCTTTAGTTGCTCTGCCCACAAACAACAAGTCTTCTACTGGCAAACCCCATATTTTTTCTTTATAGTTGTTTTCATCTATAACTGTTACAGCATCCGGCTTTTTAAGGTCGGAGCCAAGTTTTGCAAAAACTTTATTAAAACTAACACCAACCGAAACCGTTAACCCTATTTCTTCTTTTACTCGTTCCCTTATTTCATTGGCTATTTTTTCACCACTTCCCAAACGCTTTGTAGACTCGGTTACATCAAGCCACGCCTCATCTATTCCAAAGCCTTCTATTCTATCGGTATAATCTTTATATATCTCTTTTACTTTTTTAGAATATTCATAATATAAATCGTGATGGGCTTCTACGGCAATTAGGTCTGGAAATATTTTTTTGCACTCAAAAATAGTCATTCCTGTTTTAACTCCACCCTTTTTAGCAATTAGGTTTTTTGCTAGAACTACGCCGTGTCGGTCTTCAATTTTACCGCACACGACTACAGCCTTGCCATTATATTCTGGGTGCAACAAACATTCACAACTCGCATAAAAATTATTCAAATCTGAGTGCAAAATTACTCGCATAAAAAACTCCCCAAAGAATTTTCTTCTTTGGGGAAATTGTATCACAAATATTCAATTTAGTCAACGATAATAAAACAAATGTTTTTACTGTGCTATATCGTCATACTCAGGATATTTTATATCTATTTTGCCTGAAACTGAGTATTCGTTATATAGAATTGAACTTACTTTTTCGTATAATACAGAACTTACTTCTGAGCCAAGCATTGCTTGCAAGTAATGGTTTGAGTATGTGTTTGCACCAGTTTGGAGTTCACTTAAAATTGCATCATAATAGTAGTCTGCAACTGTTTGGTCGGTTGCATATGAGAAATAAGTATTTTTCAAACTATCTATATTCTTTTCTGCAATTGGACCAGCATCTATAACACCACTAAATATCATTACATGAACACCATAGTTGGATACAAATATTTTAGTAGAGAAATTACCAGTAGTTTTGTAATTATCATATAGTTCGTAAGCGGCATCGGTAAATTCTGATACCCAAGAGTTAACATTATCTTCTTTGTTTTCTGGGAAAACATAACCCATTTTATTGAATAGGCTTGTTAAATCGGTAACGCCACTATCTTTACTATAACTAAATTTTAATTTGTAAAATGCTTGAACATAATCTCGGTTTGCTTTTTCTTTTGCAGCTTCTTGTTCAGTTGGGTCTACTATTGAAAGTGAAGCAGTTACTGCATCAGAGTAAGCAGTTGTGATTGCATTTAATTCACTTAAAAAGTCTGCATAAGTCTTTTTAATTTCGTTGCCATCTTCGTCTTTTGTTAAACCGGTGTCTGGGTCTATATAAGTCATATTTAAACTACTGCCGTTATATGCGTAGTCTTCACGAGCTTTGATATATTCCTTTTGTTCTTCGGTCGTTGCGTCAGATTCTTCTATAACGAAACCTGAGTTTATAAAGTTTGTTAAAAATTCACTTATTTTAATTTCGCTATCATTATAAGTGGTCTTAACCATATCATTAAATTCTAGCACGATTTGTTGAACGCTAAAGCCACCGCCTAGTTGATTAAACACGATTAGGTCTTTATTAGATGAACTTGAAATAGTTGCTGTGTAGTTATCATAAACAGCAAAGTTTTGAATTTGAGAATTTAGTGCTTCAATATATTTATTAACAATTGCTTCGTCTGAAACGTCTAGGTTTTTCAAGCAATAGTCGTTATACTTTTTAACGTAAGTTCTTTCTTCGTAGTAAGTATAATATCTTTGCAATTCTTCTTTAAGTGCTTCTTCGTTTGAAAGTTTTTTCTTAGAATATAGGTTAGCAGACTTTGCAATTTCAGCTACATATTTTTGATATGCTAGATATCTATAATAGTTATCTTCTGCTTTTGGTGCATTGTATACGTTTTTCAAAACTGTATCATTTTGGTCATAATCTATTGCATACTTAATTTCAGAACGCTTGTATGGAGCATAAACAATTGGGTCTTCTTCGTCATCTTTGGTTTCTTCATCGTCTGTTTTAATTCCATAACGCTTTTTAATTTCTTTTTCATAAGTATCTACAGAATCATCAATATAATCAAAAACTTGTTCCCAAATTTTGTTTTGGTCAGATATTGTTATGGTTATATCTTTGTTGTGTTTTGCTTCATTGATTATAATTTTGAATTTAACCAAATTATTTAAACTTAGTTTATATACATCTTCTGCTGAATATTGATAATACATATTGCAAGAATAGTAGTAATAGTTAAACCAAGTAGTTATATCACTTCTGGTAATTTCTTCATCGCCTACTTTTGCCACTACTTCTGAGTTTAGTCTTTTATTATTGTCATGATAAAGATTACAACCAGTAAATGCAAATAGAGATGAAACTAGCACTGCTAGAGTTAAAAATATTGATAGTATTCTTTTTTTCATTAATTTAAGTCCTTATTATTTTTGTTACTCTCTTATAAGTATAAAGCAAGAGCCCTTAAAAATCAATTGATTTTTTATTTTAAATTACATAAACTAAGAAATTTCACAAGAATTTCAAGTTTGTCTTCTTCGGTGCCTGTTAAATTTCTTATCTCAATTGTTGCCACATTAGACACATTTAATACCGCATTAGGTTTAAATTTTAATATTGCTTCATTAATTTTAGGGTTGTTTAAACAACTCTTTTCGTCTTTAAATGTTAACCTTATTTTTGAGTTATCTAGCAAAATTTCGGTAATAAATAATTTTTTAGCAAGATTTTTTATGTACCCAATTTTAATTAGGTTGGTTAGTTCTATTGGTATTTCACCGTATCTATCTAGCGTTTCTGCCATTAGTTCAGTTACTTCTTTTTCGGTTTTTAAGGTAGAAATAGTTTTATAGAGTGCCATTCTATCATCACTATACTTAATATAAGACTCTGGGATATACGCATCGGCGTTAACTTTTATTTGAACATCGTAATCTACTTCAATTGGTTTGCCTTTAATTTCAGCAAGTGCATTATTTAGCATTTTCATATATAGTTCGTAACCAACTTTTTCAATATGACCATGTTGTTCTGCACCAAACACATTGCCACTACCCCTTATTTCAAGGTCACGCATAGCAACTTTAAAGCCACTGCCAAACTCCGTAAACTCAGAAATTGCTTCTAGTCTTTTTGAGCCTTCTTCACTTAACACTCGTCTTGGGTTATAAGTAAAATATGCATATCCTTGGCGGGTGCTTCTGCCCACTCTACCCCTAATTTGGTATAGTTGTGATAAACCAAGATAGTCACTATCTATAACAATTAGTGAGTTTGCGTTTGGTAGGTCTATCCCGTTTTCTATAATAGTGGTAGAAATTAACACATCCGCTTGTTTTGATGAGAACTTATATATAACATCTTCTAGTTCTTTGCCACTAAGTTGACCGTGACCAACTACAATTCTTGCATCTTTTACAAGTGATTTTATATGTTCTGCGAACGCATAAATAGATTCTACTCGGTTATAAACTATAAACACCTGACCATTACGAGCAAGTTCTCGAGTTATTACCGATTTTACTAATCCATCGCTATACTCGGTTACATAGGTTTCGGTTGGAACTCTGTTGGTTGGTGGAGTTTCTAACACCGATATATCTCTTATTCCCGTAAGAGCCATATGCAAAGACCTTGGAATTGGCGTTGCGGATAAACTTAAACAATTTACATTTTTTGCATTTAACTTAATTTTTTCTTTATGTTCTACACCAAATTTTTGTTCTTCGTCTAGCACAACAAGCCCTAAATCGCTAAACCTTACGTCGTCACTTAGCACTCTATGTGTTCCACATAAAATGTCTACTTGGTGGTTACTAAGGCGGTTTAAAACTTCTTTAATTTCTTTATTTGTTCTAAATCTATCTAAAATTTCTATTCTAACACCAAACTCGCCCATTCTTTCTAAGCAAGTATTGTAGTGTTGCCTTGCAAGTATGGTTGTTGGAGCAATAAAAGCGACCTGTTTGCCGTATAGAATTGTTTTAAAGCACGCTCTTAAAGCCACTTCAGTTTTACCAAAACCAACATCTCCACATAAAAGTCTATCCATTACCGCACCGCTTTCCATATCTCGTTTTATATCTTTTATGGCATTTAATTGGTCGGTAGTCTCAACATATTTAAAACTTTGCTCAAACTCTAATTCTAGTTCGTCGTCTTTAGGGTAAATTACTCCTTGCTTTTGTTCTCTTTCGGCGTATAGATTTAATAAGCTAAACGCCATTTCACGGATTTGTTTTCTTACCTTTTCTTTAACAGCACCAAAATCTGCTCCGCCAATTTTGCTTAGTTTTTTAGGAGCAACCCCGCCTGAATATTTATCCAGTTGGTCCATTTGGTCTATAGGAACATACAATCTATCGCCACCATAGTAAGAAACTTCAATAAAGTCTTTTGTGCCAAACGAGCCTGTTAGTTGCGTTATGCCTTCACATCTACCAATTCCGTGAAATGCGTGCACAACATAATCGCCTACCTTTGGGACTGAAATTGTCTTTTTTACAACTGCCCTATTTTCTTGCTTTGGTTTTGGGAATAAGTCGTATGTGCCAACAACCACAATCTTTTCTGCCGGAAGAACAAAGCCACTGCTTAAAAAATATGGTAGTATTGCACTAGAAGTATCGTTTAATTTTGCGTTTGGGTTTTGCTTTATTTCAAGGTCTTGATTTGTTAGGTTTCGTTCTATCTTTTTAGCGTTTTCTTCGTTACCTGCATAAATAAAAATTTTATAGCCATCACTTATCCAATTAATTATGTCACTAAAAAATTCATTCATATTAGATGAATATTTAATAACAGGAGCATATCTCACACTTATTACTGCATCTGGGTTAAATAATCTGTTTGCGTTAGATAATTTTTGGTATGTGGCACAGTTAAAACTTGTAATATTTTTTAATATTTTTTCTTTAGTTAAATAACCTGTGGTGGGTGTATTTAAAACAAGCCCCGAATTTAACGCTGATTTTTTTCGTTCTTTTATATCTTTATCTATATTTAATAGGTTGTCGTATGTAAGTTTACACTCATCGAAAAATAGAACTGTGTTGGCTGGCAAATAATCAAAAATTGTGCTAAGGGTGTCTTCTACTAGTGGGAATATAAAGTCCATAGAAAAGTTTTTAGCGTTTTGCGACAACTTTTCAATTAGTTCACTTGTAACGCCTTCTAGGTTTACATTTTCATCTGGGTCTAGGTTTGCAGTTTTTTTAAATCTTTCTAACTTTTTTATAGTTAACTTTATTTCGTCATCGGTTAAATATATATTGGTACACGGACAAAGCGTTAAGTCCTTTTTCACCTCACCCGAACGCTGGGTTTCGGGGTCAAAAAGTTTTATGGACTCTATAAAATTATCAAAAAATTCAATTCTTGATGGGAATTTTTCATTCACTGGGAAAATATCTACAATATCTCCCCTAACCGAAAATTGACCCGGCATGGTAACAAGGTCAGCTGGAGCGTATCCAGCGTTCACGAATTTTGCTTTTAGGTCTATAATTTCAATTATATCTTTAACTGATAACGAAAATATTGCACTTTTAAATCTATCTTTATTTGGAAAATATGAA
>USNN01000002.1 GCA_900556185.1 uncultured Eubacteriales bacterium | reverse complement strand
CGGTTGTTGGTTCGATTCCGACCACCAGCTCCAATATGAATATGGGAAGATTCCAGAGTGGCCAAATGGAACGGACTGTAAATCCGTCGGCTCTGCCTTCGATGGTTCGACTCCATCCTCTCCCACCAAAACAAAATAACTCGTACCAAAAGGTACGGGTTATTTTTTTCTTCAATATTAAATTACAAAATGGTGGGGAATACTAAACTCTAGGTATTTTTTTAGTTACATCGTCTTCTTCGTAAGTAAATGGAAGAAGATTTTTTATTTTACTAATCATTCCTAGTTCACCATATTTTAATGGTTTAAGTTCTTGAGGGATGTCTTTAGTTGATGTGAAAGGCAAGGTGTCTGGCAATAATTCTTTTTCGCTTTCTGTGTATTCATCAACAGTTATGTTTGGTTTCACTTTTTCAGTCTTGGTTTCTTGTTTTTCTATTTCTACTGGTCTACCAACCTTAAGTTCTTGCACAAGTTCTGGTGTTTCGTTAATTTTTTCTAAGGTTTGTGGAGTCTTTATTGTTTTATTTGCAACTAATGAATTTATATTTTTTGCAGGAATATTTTCATTGTTTTGGTTTTTAACAAGTCCGCCATTTAATATTATTTCTGTTTCAGTTAAGCCGTTTGCGTTATCTGCTATATTATTATTTATAGTATTTGCGTTGCCATTAGCTAAATTTCCAGGGTTGTTACTTGCTATGCCGTTAGTATTGGTTGAATTATTATTTGTGTTTACTAAACTATTTGTATTATTTAAGTTATTATTGTTTGGTGTGGTGTTTGAATTATTGTTTAGGTTACTAGTGTTATTAACATTGTTACAGCAATTGTTTCCATCTAAATTGTTTGTATAATTATTTGAAATAAGAAAATTGCCTGGGTAAGTGGTTACTTGGTTGTTATTTGGTGTGCAACAATTGTTATTATTCAAATTGTTTATGTTATCGAAGTTGTTAGTAGGCACTGCTGGGGCGTTTGGAAGCAAAGTAGGGCTAAAACCAGTATTCGCATTTCCGCAGTTACAGTTATTGTTGTTGCAATATGGACAACACGAGTTTTGCATACCATTATTGGTTGTGTTATCTAAAACTGGGTTTAGAGAATTGTCTACAATATTATTATCACCATTTAATCCGTTTTGACCATCTACCATATTTGAGTTATCTAAATTAATGTTGGTATCTAAATTATTATTCATTTGCGTATTGACTTGGCTGTTATTTATAGTGTTATTAAGCGAATTGTTGTATAATTCGGCATAATTACTGCCAATACTATTAACTAAAATGTTTATAACTGCGTCTAGCGAGTCTAAGCAAGTGTCTAGTTTTGCATACCTTGTTTTTAATAGTTCGTTTGCACGTATTAATTTTGCATTTATAAGTTCGGCTGAGTTTTCGTTTGTGCTTATGCTAGAAATACCATTAAAGTAGTTGGTTAGGGTGCCTGCGTTATTATTTAAGTAGTTAGTTGTTTCTTTTATTATTGCGTTATATTCATTTATTGCAAGTTTATCTTCGTTAGATAGTGTGGCTTTACCGCTTCTAAGGTCGGTGCAATAAAGCATTATTATTCCACGCTTGCCACTAATTTCAATTAATATACTGTTTAACATTTCTTCGTTGTTTTCTATTAAAGATAAATCTACAACGCCAACATTACTAGTGGTTTCGCCGTCTACCGATGTGTTGGTGGTTAAATTGTTGTTCAACCCGCTTGTGTAGGTTCTGTATCTATATGATGTGTTAGTAGATGGGGTTACACTTGCGACAAGTCCGCCAGACAGTGCAACTTCTGGACCATTTAGGCCAGCGCTATTATCTAAGGTGCTAGTGGTATTTTCTTCGATTGGTGTATCAGTTACTATTGGGTTCATAGTTCCGTTATACAACGAACTATTAGTAAAGTAGCTAGAGTTATTAACAACATTTGATAATTCTTCGGTGGATATGCTATCTAGGTAGCCTATAGAATACACAAGCCTAGTTAAATTGCCTTCTAGAGAATTAGCGAGTTCGGTGTTAGACACTTCGCAAGCACAAAATAGTGGCACACTAATTAAAATAAGTAATATACATATAAATTTTTTCATATTATACTCCAAAAATTTTTATATGCTTAGTATTTGCAAAGCCTATTAAAAAATTCTATTAGTTGCGAATAATTATTAAATTTGTGTAAATAATTTTGCTAGAATATAGGAGAGAATATGAAAAAAACTCAATCTAGAAGTGAAATTAATTCTAATGGTGCTAAAGAAACTGCAAAAACTATGAACAAGTTGTTTGAAGCAGATAGTAAACGCAACTTTGAAAAGCGTAATGAAATATATCTTGGTTATGTAGAAGCAAAATCGCCCAAAGGCTCTTGGCTAAAGACATTGTATCATGCCTTTATTATTGGGGGGCTAATTTGTTGCTTTGGGCAAATGATAGGTGATATATTAAAATCTTTTGACCCAGTTATGAACTTTAAAACAGTATCTAGTTGGATAAATCTAATAATAATATTATTAACAACCATATTTACAGGCTTTGGAGTATTTGACTTGCTTGGAAGATACGCTGGGGCTGGTACGGTTATACCAATAACGGGTTTTGCGAACTCTATAGCATCTAGTGCAATGGAATTTAGACAAGAAGGCTTGGTATTTGGGCTTGGTGCAAAAATGTTCTATGTGGCGGGTCCAGTGCTTGTGAATGGTGTAACATTCTCTATAATTGTCGGAATTATATATTTAATATGTGGGTTTTAAATTAAACACTCAAGGAACATTTCCTTGGGTGTTTTTATGTGTCGACAAAATTATTGGCACCATTTTAGTGATAAGAAAACCAACTAACTAATACACTTTGGTAAAGGAGAATGTGTATGGTTGGAGAAATTTTACCATATGAGATATCTGAAATTATAAAGTCTAGATTTAATGAGTTTGGTATATATGAAATTCGGGTGCGGGCAAAAAAGCCAATAATGATTAATTATTATGGCGACTATATAGAACTGAGAGATAAAAATCATTACCCAATTTGTGCAGATAAAAAACTATTAGACTATATCTTATTAAAAGCCACCGAAATGTCGGTGTATAGATACAATAACCAAATAAAGCAAGGCTTTATAACAACGGCTACGGGGCTAAGAGTGGGTTTGGCGGGTGAAATTGTGCTAGATGAAAATAACAGTGTGCGAACAATTAAAAACTTAAGCGCGGTAGTTATAAGAGTTCCGCATGAAGTTAAAAACTCAGCAAGCCACATAATGCCATATATTGTGGTGAATGGAGTTGTTAAAAATACATTAATAATTGCTCCCCCTGGGTGCGGTAAAACTACCATAATTCGAGATATAGCAAGAAACTTATCATCAGAAACTAAGGTTATAAATAGTTTAATTGTAGATGAAAGATATGAAATAGCGTGTGTAACAAATGGCGAGTGTGGGCTGGATGTTGGTGAATTTAGCGATGTAATATCTGGCGGTGCAAAAAGTTATAGTTTTGGGTATGGTATTCGGTCGTTACGACCAGATGTTATTATAACCGACGAAATTGGCGGGGAAGGTGACCTGGCCTGCATTAAAAAGGCAAGTTTAAGTGGCGTCAAGGTTATTGCAACAATACACGCAACCAACGAACAAGAACTAAAGCGAAGAAACGATTTTAATGAGATTTTAAGGTCTAGAATTTTTGAAAGATTTGTGGTGCTATCGTCTAGAAAGGGTATGGGAACGGTTGAATATATTTTAAATGGCGACTTAGACCCAATTGTGGATAACTTATGATTATTCTGTATGGAATTGTGTGTTTTGGTTGTGTGTATATTGGCGTGATGATTTATAAATATTTAGATGATAGGGTGCGGTTTTATAATGACTTTATAGAGTTTTTGTATGTGTATGATAACAACCTTAGTTTTTGCCAGGATAAACTGCAAAGCGTGGTAGAAAAGTTCGCGGGAGATAACCACACTGGCTTTAGAAAATTTCTGCTTTTATTCATTAAAAATGGCGGTGATGAAATAAAAATAGAGTCTATAAAACCAGAAGAAATTAAAGCCTGCCAGCGTGACCTAAACGAAATTGGTAAGGCAAATTTAGAAACTGACACAAATATAATTAAAGTGCTTATAACTAAAGAAAAGTATAACCTAGAAAAGGCAACAAAACTAAAAAACAAATATGGAAGTTTGGCTATAAAAATTAGTTTGTTGATTGGAATACTTTTAGTAATTTTGCTTATTTAGGAGAACGCTGTTATGTCGGTTACAATTCTTTTTCAAATTGCTGCTATTGGCATATTAACTGTTGTTATAACTCAAATATTAAATCATGCGGGCAAAAGTGAGATAGCCACCCTTGCAACGCTCGCTGGGGTGATGCTGGTGCTTGCAATGATACTTAATATGATTTCTGACCTTTTTACTTCTATTAAGGTGATGTTTGGGTTAAGTTAGTGCTTTTATCTATAATTGGTGTGGCAATTATTGGAATAATTTTAAATATAATTTTAAAAAATTTAAAGCCCGAAATTGCTCTTGTGGTTAACCTTGCGACCTGCTTAATTATATTTATGCTTGTTATAGACTTGGCTTCTAATATACTTTCTAAAATTGTTGGGTTTGTGTCGGGTTTAAATATATCTAACGAAATTTTACTGTTTTTATTTAAGGTGCTTGGTGTTAGTTATATAACCGAATTTGTTGTGGACATAGCAGAAGAAAGTGGCTCTAGTTCTATTGCAAACAAGGTGGCTTTTGCGGGTAAGGTTATTATTGCTGGGATAAGTTTACCAATGCTTTTTAAATTAATTAATATTTTAACGAGTTTGTTATGAAAAAAGTTTTTGTAATTTTATTAGGTTTAGTTTGTGTTGGGCTAGGCGGGGGACTATTGCAAAAAACTCAATATGCATACGCTACAAATTCAACTGAAGAAGAAGCGATAAATGTGGTGACCGAAACATTAGAAGATATAGACTTATCTAATTTAGAAAACTACGAAAGCGACTACTCGGAACTTGAAGGGTTTAAAGGTAAGTCCGCTAAAGACATTGTATACGACTTAATTACTGGCGAAGAAAAAATAGACATTCAAACAATTTTTAGTGTGGTTGTTGGTGGAATAAAGAACAATATAACTAGCGTTTTAAAACTTGTTATTTTAATTGTGACTATTGTGGCAATAGGTGCTTTTAGCGAAAATTTGCAGTCGTTTTCTAAAAAGTCTAGCGGAATATCTAATATTGTTAATTTTGCTGTTTTGATAGTACTGTTAACAATTTTAGTGGTTGTGGTTTCTGATTTTTTAACCAGCACAACATCGGTTCTTTTAAAACTTAAAACGGTTATGGAAGCAATCTTACCAATAATTTTATCGTTACTCGTGGCAGTTGGTGGGGTATCTACAAGTGCGGTAATAGAACCAATGGTTGTGGTGTTAACGGGTGTGGTTATAGAGGTGGTTATTTTTTTAACAACGTCTATTGTAACGCTTTATTTGGTTTTATCGGTGCTATCTAACTTAACAGAAAGCATAAAACTCAACAAGTTAAAAGAGTTTTTTGCAAGCACGTTTAAATGGGCATTTGGGCTTGGGTTTACCATATTTATGGGGTACTTGTCTATTGCAGGCATTACTAGTTCTACAAAAGATAAATTGTCTATAAAAACAGCAAAATACGCAATTAAAAGTTATGTACCGCTAGTTGGTGGGTATGTATCGGATAGTTACGAGATATTTAAAATTGGCAGTGTACTCATAAAAAATGCAGTAGGAACGCTTGGGATAATAATTTTATTTTCGGTGGTGGTTGGTTTTGTAATAAAAATTATTGTGTATAACCTAGGGCTAAAACTCACAAGTGGGTTAGTTGAACCACTGGGTATGAAGCGACTTACTAGTTTTTTAGGTGACCTTGCAACCGTGTTTAAGTTTATGTTTGCTGGAGTTGTGGCTTGCTTTTTGCTTTGCTTTGTTGCGGTGTATTTAATTATGAGTATAGGAAGTGGGGTGGTGTAGTGAAAATATTTTTATTATCCATTTCTGGCATAATTGTACTAGTTTTGGTTGTGGAGTTGTTTTGCCCAACAAAAGTAATGAAAAAATCATTATATATGGCTTTTAGTTTGGTGGTGCTGGTTCTTTTTTCGTCTGGGGTTATTAGTTTTTTTAGTAATATAAATTCAAGTTCAACAAATACTAGTTTTTCACTAGGTGAAACTAGTGCGCGGATTATTAAAGACAAAATTGATTACACCGAGCAAAACTTAAAAAAAATACTCAAAAATGAAGGCGTAGATTGCACAAGTGTTTCAATAGATTTCGAGATTGACGAACTAGAAACCAAATACACATCGGTGACCGTGTATATAACTGATGAAGTGTATATAGAGAAAACGAAAGAAGTTGTATCTAAAGTATTAAAAATAGATAAGCAGGCGGTGAGTGTATGGGTAAGTTAATAGATAAAATCAAGGCAAAATTAAATTCGGGCGGAAAATTAAGTAAAAAATTTCAACTTGTTATTGCAGGACTGCTTGCAGTTATTATGCTAATAATTTTTATAAAGTCGTTTAAACCAAAGTCTTCTGCCCTAAGTTATAAAAACGAAGAAAATAATCAGACTAGCCAGGGTGTAGAAACCGATTATGTAACCGGGCTAGAAACCAGACTAACCACAATATTGTCGTCTATTAAAGGGGTCGAAAATGTTAAGGTGTTTATAATGACCGAGTCGTCTGTAAAAAAGGTTTATGCGGTGGATGAAGACAAACAACTAGATTCAGATGGCAAAAGCGGTAAGTATAAATCGGAAATTGTTTTTGAAAAAGATGGCAGTAGTTCTAACCCAGTTGTTAGCGTAGAAGTTTATCCAGAAATAACTGGCGTACTTATAGTGGCGGATGGCGTAAATGATGAAAAATTGCGACTTATGGTGATAAATGCCGTAGCGGTTGCATTAAATATTCAAAATTCTAAAATAGAGGTTCTATCAGGCAAAAGTAAGTAATATTATTTTATTATAAGGAGATAATTATTTATGAAATTCGTATATTTTAAACATGTAAAAGATGCAATCAAAAAAAGAAAAAAGGCTTTTATTTTATGCGGTATGGCAATGCTACTAGTTTTAACTGGCGTACTAAATTACACGCTTACTAAAAAATCCAAACAAAATCAAGAAGCAGCTAGCACAACCACAACATCAACAGTCAACTTTTTTGAAACCTATAAAACCGATAGAGATAGTGCAAGAGCAAGTCAACTTTCTTTATTAAATGAAATAATCTCTAGTGAATATTCAACCGCCAGCGAAAAGGCAACAGCAACCGAAAGCAAAACTAACCTTGCTGCCAAAATGGAAAAAGAATTAATCTTAGAAGGCTTAATTAAAGCAAAAGGTTTTGAAGATGCAGTTGTTACCATAGGCAGTTCATATTATAATGTTATTGTTAAAGATGATGGCAATTTAGGCGATGAACAAATAGCACAGATTTTATCGGTTATTCAGTCTGAAACCGGTGCTAAGGCTACTAATGTAAAAATTATCCCAGTTGAATAACTAATTATCTAAAATTATTGCAAAAAAAATTGAGTTATGATATACTACTATTAGATTATTGTTCTAAAGGGGAAACTCATGGCAAACAAAACTAAAGTAAGTGTGAAAAAGGGTGGTAGGGTGTCTTACCAAAGGTCCGTTGTTAGTCAGATTATAGAATTATCTGCAAAAGAAATTGCTGGCGTGGCTTCTCTTGCGGTTAATGCTAAAGGCGTTATGATGGGGCTTGTATCACAAAAATTCAAAAAGGGAATATATCTTAATTTTACAGATGATGGTATTGAAACAACAGTGTATCTAAATGTGTTATTTGGCTACAGTGTTAGTGAAGTTGCTTATAGAGTTCAAGAAAACATCAAAAAAAGCGTTGAAAGTATGACTGAATACAAAGTTAAAAAAATCAATGTAATTATAGTTGGTGTTTCATTTCAAGCAACCGAAAGTAGTTATATTTAAAAATTTACCAACCTTGAAAATGTTCAGGGTTGGTTTATTGTAAGGAAAAAATCTTATGACAAATCAAATGAAGATGGTGCTGAAAGTAAACTTCGTGTTTTCATTTTTGGCGGTTTTGGGTTTACTTGTTCAGTTGTTTTATGGTAACTTCGGGTATTTGTACGCTTTTTCTTATGTGGCACTAGCCGTTGCGGTTTGTTTGTTTATTATTAACTTACTCTTTTTATTGTACGCAATAGAAAACGAGAAAAAACTAAAAAAACAAATAGCCTACTATAAACTTTTAAAAGTGTTAAGGCACAAAGCAATTTTAGAATTTTATGATAAATATAAATTGTCGCCACAATACAAAAAAAACGGAGAACTATTGACTCCTGACGAAATTTTGGGCATAATAACAAAGTTGGATGAAAAAGGCAATTTAGAGCCAAGTGTATACGAAATGCTAGGGTTAAAGCCACAATTTGATGAAAACGGAAACCAAGTTCCAATAATTTTGGTATTAAAGCACCTAATTAAAGATATAAATAAGGGTGGGGCAATTAATAACCCAAAACTAAAAGGCTTATACGCTAAAGGTACAAAAAAAGAAATGGCTGATAATAAAGCCGAGAAACCTGCCACAAAAGAGGCAGAGAGTGCTGCTAAGGCAAAGGATAAGAAAAAAGCAGAGAAAAAAGGCAAAGGTTCAGTTGTGCCATTCAAGCCACCAAAAAGCAAAGATAAGGGCAAGGATAAAGGCAAAGTCGATGCCCCTAAAGATAAAGCAAAAGATGGTGGTAATTCAGGCAAAGACGCAACTAAGCCACAACCAACTGCAAACACAGAAGTTAAAAAGCCAGAAACTCCACAAGTAGAAAAAATTACAAAAAGTGATAGCGATTTTTGGAACAGTTTGCAATCTAATCACACGGGGTCGGCAATTAGGTCACCACAATCGTCTAGCCCACCAAAGGTGACAAAAAAAATTCCACAAAAAGATGGTTATATCGGAGAAGCATTTCCAGATATTTAGGAGAAAAAATGGGAAGAATAGAAACAAGAGATGCGTTATTTAAGTTGGTATTTGAATATTCGCTTCTAAAAGAAAAAAATGAAGATTTTTTAAATGAGTTTATTGAAGACAAAAAAATAGATGATAGTTATTTATCTAACTGCTATAACGGAATTATAAATAATTATGATGAACTTGTGTCTGAAATTGGCAAGTTTACAAAAGGCTACACAATAGAAAGAGTGTACAAAGTAGACCTAGCACTTTTGGTTGTTGCACTTTACGAAATTAAATATGTTCCAGAAATTCCAGTTGCTGTAAGCATAAACGAAGCGCTTAACCTTGCAAAAATATATAGCACAGAAAAAAGTGTTAGCTTTATAAATGGTGTATTGAAAAATTTTGCAAAGGTTGAAAATTAATGAGTGAACTTACATTATCGGTAACGCAATTAAACACATACATTAAAAATATTTTCGATAACGAAGAACTTTTGATTGGTATTAAAGTTGTTGGTGAAATAACCAACTTTAAGCAGTCTGGTAAGGCAATTTACTTTGATATAAAAGACGATAATGCAACACTTAATTGTGTTGCATTTGATAGTTTTATAGTAGATGGCTTCAAGTTTGGAGATAAAGTATCGGTTAAAGGCAAACTTAATTACTACATTAAAGGTGGCAAATTAAGTTTTGTTGTATCAAAAATAGAAAAGTATGGCATTGGTGAATTATATCAAGAATATTTAAAACTAAAAGAAAACCTAGAAAAAGAAGGCTTGTTTAGTGAAGAATATAAAAAACCATTGCCAAAGTTTGTGAAAAGAGTTGGTGTGGTAACTAGCCGAACAGGGGCGGTTATAAGAGATATAATTCGGGTTAAGCATGCAAAAAATCACTGCTCAGACATTGTTTTGTATCCAGCGAAGGTGCAGGGCATTGGAGCAATTGAAGAAATTGTGGCGGGCATTAATTACTTAGATAATTATGGCGTGGATGTGATTATTGTTGCTCGTGGTGGTGGCAGTTTTGAAGATTATCAACCATTTAACTCTGAAGCGGTTGCTAGGGCTGTGTTTAATGCTAAAACGCCTATAGTTAGTGCAATTGGTCACGAAAATGATTTTTCTATCATAGACTTCGTGGCAGATAGGCGTGCTTCTACACCAAGTGTAGCAAGTGAAATGGTGTTCTTTGATGAAAACGAATATATTTCAGGGTTAATTCAACCACTAAATGGGTTTATTCAAAACAACTTAAATAATTTAAGTTATGTTTTAGGCTCGGTGGACTCAAACAAGCAAAAAATGCTAAACTCGTTGACTAGTAAGTTAATGCAAGCAAATAAAGAACTGAATAACAATAAGGCTGTTTTATTTGATAAAATGGAGCATAGTTTAGATGTATTAAAACTAAGAACCGATTTAATGCAAGAAAAACTAGTATCATTAAACCCTGTTTCTATTATGGAAAAAGGTTATATTAAGTTATCTAAAAACAATAAAGCGGTTATATCGGTTAAAGAGTTAAAAGAAAACGACGAAGTAAATATGAGTTTGCTAGATGGTGAAATATCAGCCACAGTAAAATCAATACAGGAGAAAGTGAAATGAATTTAGAAGAAAAAAATGCAAGAATAGAAGAAATTGCAAACTTGCTTAGCGACCCTAAAATAGAAACAAAAGAGGCCTTAAAATTATTTGAAGAAGGCGTTAAACTAATTAAGGAATCTTATGAGTATATAAAAGCAAGCAAAGAGAAGATTGTCGAACTTAAAAAAGAACTAGACAGTTTCACTGAAATTAAGTTTGATGACCTGCATAATTAAATAATATAAGCACAAACTACCCTTATAATAAAATATAAGGGTTTTTCTATGTTTAAAAAATTTTTAGTTAAATTAGGGTGTTGTTTGCTTGCAATTGTTGGCTGTTTTTCGAGTAACACCAGTATGTTACCAAAGAACCCATATAATTTGAATATACCTTTTTATAAAAAAATTATAGAACTATTTTTGCCAAAGAAAAATGTTCAAGAAACCATTAAAACTAGCGGAAAGTTTGTTTATGTTTCGGGCTATCCTATAGGGTTTTCTATAGATGGGGCTGGGGCAATAGTTGTAGAAAAAAGTGCTGTTATAACAAATAATGGCTATGTTAACCCAACAGATAATGTGGATATTATTATTGGTGATATTATAAAAGAAGTAAATGGAGAACCAGTTACAAGTGGGGAAACAATATCTAAAATTGTAAATAAGCCAGAAAATATAGGCAAAGAAGTAAGCATAAAACTAGTAAGAAACAACACTGAGTTTATAGTGCAAGCAAAGGCCGAGTTTGATATATATGCAAATAGTTATAGACTAGGTCTTTGGGTTCGTGATAACGCTATTGGTGTTGGTATGATGACCTACGTTGACGAGTTTGGAAACTTCGGTTCGCTAGGTCACCCAATTACTGATATAGATACAGGGGCGATAATTCCAGTAAGCGGTGGCAGGGTTTATAAATGCAGTATTATAGGAATTAAAAAAGGCGAAAAAGGAGCACCCGGTGAATTGAAGGGTTTGTTTTTGAAAAACTCGAACACAATTGGTTGTGTTACCGATAATAAAAAAAGTGGCGTTTATGGAAAGTTGGATAATTTTGACGGTGAAACTTTTGGTGGTCAAAAATTAGAAATTGCTTTACCAAGCGAAGTTAAAATGGGTTCGGCTAAAATTATTTCGACTGTAGATGGAATAAGCCCAAAAGAATATGAAATAGAAATTATTAAAAATAATTACACGTCCACCAGTGGTGATAAGTGTATGGTAATAAGAATAGTAGATGAAGAACTTTTAAGTTTAACAGGTGGCATAGTGCAAGGTATGAGCGGAAGCCCAATTGTG
Organism: uncultured Eubacteriales bacterium; assembly: GCA_900556185.1. Taxonomy (GTDB): domain Bacteria; phylum Bacillota; class Clostridia; order Christensenellales; family UBA1242; genus UMGS1908. The sequence goes on along the minus strand of USNN01000002.1, from coordinate 18,705 downwards.
CAGAATAATAAGATAATTGGTTGCGTAACTCATGTGTTTGTAAGTGACCCTAAAAAGGGTTTTGCAAGCTTTATTACAACAATGGTGCAATAAATTGCAGTTTTTGAAAATTTTGAACGGTAGCCAATATGGATTCTATGGTTTTTCTTGTTAAAAAAATTCAAAAAGCGTAGTTTTTGATACCGATAAAAAATATTTTTGACAAAATCATTTATTTTTTTGATTTAATTGTTTTTAAGCCCTATAATTATTTAAAATGAAAGGATCGGTGATTTTAAATGATTAATTCAAGTTTAGTAAACTATAATGAGGAGAAGCGGGCTATTAGCAATTTATTGTTTAAATTTCCATTTAATACTTCGCTGGTTGGGTATTCAATGCTCAAAGAAGCGATATTTTTAACGCTTTGTTGTAATTCTAGTCGTGTTAATATGACTAAAGATGTATATAATAAAATTGCAGACAAGCGTAATATAAATAAAAATTCAGTAGAAAAATGTATTAAATGCGTTATTGACAGTGTTGGCTGTTCAATGATTAGTGCTAAGGATGTTGTGTGTCCGAATATTTTAATTAAGAATGCTTTAATTGATGGAAAGCCCAAAAGTTTTATTATGGCTATTGCTGAAGCGGTTAAGTTTTTAAATATTGATGATTAATTTTAGTTTTAAAAAAATTATCTTTGCTAAATAGTGGGTAATATGTTACAATTACTAAGTAAGGAAATTAATTATGAGTAACATATTAGATAAATTAAATGATGAACAACGTAGACCCGCCGAAGCAACCGAAGGAGCAGTGCTTGTTACTGCTGGGGCGGGTTCTGGTAAAACAAGACTTTTAACGCATAGAATTGCACATTTAATTGAAGATAATGGCGTTTTGCCTAGTAATATTTTAGCAATAACATTTACAAATAAAGCTGCTAATGAAATGAAAGAAAGGTTGGCTGGTCTTAATCTTGCCGTTCAAGAAATGTGGATTTGCACATTTCACGCTATGTGTTCAAAAATTTTGCGAATGGATGCAAGTTTGGTTGGGTTAGATTCTAACTTTTCTATTTATGGTGATGCAGAAAAAGATAGGCTTATAAAACGAATATTGCAACAAGATGCTGAGTTTGTGGCACTCGAAAAAAACAAGTTAAAAGTTGATACTGTGGCTTGGCATATTTCTAATGCAAAAAATGAATTGTTATCTCCATCAGATTATTCTGAGGTAATAAAGCACGATAAATATGAGCCTATTATAACAAGAGCGTATATAAATTACCAGCGAGAGTTAATAAACTCAAATGCTGTAGATTTTGACGATATGCTAATTAAAGCGTATGAATTGTTGCGAGATAATGAAAGGGTTCGAGAGTTCTATCAAAACAAATTTAAGTATATTCATGTAGATGAGTTTCAGGACACTAATGTTGTTCAATATAAACTTGTAAAAATTTTGTCAGGGAAGTATGGCAATGTTTTTGTCGTTGGTGATGAAGACCAATGCATTTATAGTTGGCGTGGTGCAAAATTTACTAATGTGCAAAAATTTATAGATGAATATAAAGACGTTAAAATATTTAAGTTAGAGCAAAATTATAGGTCTACAAAAAATATTTTAACGCTTGCGAATAAAATTATAAAAAATAACGATAATCGTTTAGACAAAAAACTTTGGACGGAGAACTTAGAAGGCGATAAGGTTAGTTATGTCGTGCAATATAGCGACCTAGACGAAGCCGAGTTTGTGGCAACCACCATAAAAAATATGGTAACTAATGATGGCTACAAATACAGCGATTTTGCCGTGCTTATGCGAATTAACTCACTAAGTAGGGTGATAGAAGAAAAGTTTTTAAATTACCAAATTCCATACGATGTGTATGGCGGTTTTAAATTTTTTGAAAGAAAAGAAGTAAAAGACGCACTTAGTTATTTAAAAATTGTAAGCAACCCTAAAGATAATGATAGTTTTATACGGGTATTATCTTTCCCTAAAAAGGGTATTGGTGATGCTACAATAGATAAAATTATGTCAGTTTCTATGCAAACTGGTATGAGTGCTTACGAGGTTGCAAGAAGTGGGCTAGGGTTAGATAACTCCACGATAAGAAAATTGCAACCAGTAGTTAGTGTATTGCAACCAATTATAGAAGATAAAGCTAGTTATTCTATATCGGGCTTAATGGCAAAACTTATTGATGTATTTTCAATAAAAACTGTGTTTTCAAGGCTAGTAGAAGAAGAACTTACAAAAATTATGAACATAGAAACATTAGAAAAATCTATTGTGGAATTTGAAGAAGCAAACGAAAACGCAACCATAGATGATTACCTTCAAAGTATAACCTTAAGTAGGGATATAGACACATTAGATGAAGAAGAAAACCATGCGTCTATAATGACAATTCACTCAGCAAAGGGCCTAGAATTTAGAGTGGTATTTTTGGTGGGTTTAGTAGATGGCGTGTTGCCACTATCTAGGGCTATTAACTCTATGGATTCAAACGAACTTGAAGAAGAACGCAGGCTTATGTATGTTGCTGTAACAAGAGCCAAAGAAAAGTTATTTATAACAAGACCATCTAGTAAATTTAACTTTGAATCTAGGCGAACAGAAGGAACTATGGAGTCTAGGTTCATTAGGGAAGCTGGGCTATCATCTTCGCTTTATGGATCGCCAAAACCTAAAGATGAAACCGCAAGTTCTTATCGGCGATTTACTAGTGACGACTTGTATGATGATGGCGTAACCGAAGCGAAAACTGAAAAAGTAGATAGCAGTAAAATAGACCAATATAAGAAATTTAAAGTTGGCACAAAAGTATTCCACAAGAGTTTTGGTAAGGGTGAAGTTATTGTTGCCGTTACCGATTATGCTAGTGCTTTTGTAACTATTAAGTTTGAAATAGCGGGGGTTAAAACACTTTCACTTAAGTTTGCTCCGCTTGAAATAATTGAATAAGGAAAATTATGGAAAAATTAGAAGAAATGAAATCTCTTATTGCGGAGATTAATAAGCATAATTATAACTATTACACACTATTAACCCCAACTATATCTGATGCTGAATATGACAAACTTTACTATAAACTAGTAGACCTCGAAAAAGAAACTGGGGTAGTATTGCCAGATTCTCCAACGCAACGTGTTGGTAATGAAGTTTTAACCAAGTTTGTAAAGCATGAACACAAGGTCAGGTTGTATTCATTAAACAAGGTGCGTTCGGTTGAAGAATTAGAGTCGTGGATAAACGAAATGAAAAGTTTTTCTAAAGACACTTTGTTCGCTTTAGAGTATAAATTTGATGGTCTTCAATTGGTGCTAGAATACGAAAACGGCTATTTTGTTCGTGCAACAACAAGGGGTAATGGTATTGTTGGCGAAGATGTAACCATGCAAGTAAAAACCATAAAATCGGTGCCACTTTCTATTCCATTTAAAGAAAATTTGATTGTTCAAGGCGAAGGGATGATGACCAATCATGCCTTAATAAAATATAATAAAACCGCCACAGAAACCCTTAAAAATGCACGTAATGGGGTGGCAGGGGCTATAAGAAATTTAGACCCAAGCGAAACCGCTAAAAGGGACCTAGACTTTTTTTGCTATTCGGTGTTAGATGGAATTACTTTTGATACTCAACAGCAAATGCACGAATTTATTAAAGACAATGGGTTTTTAACTGGCGACTATTTTAAACTTGTTTCTAATATATCTGAAATAGAAGACGAATTGAATAGAATAGACCTTTTAAAATCTACACTAGATGTTATGATAGATGGAATGGTTTTAAAAATAAACGATTGCAGTGTAAGAAATAAAATTGGGTTTACAAACAAGTTTCCTAAGTGGGCAATGGCGTATAAATTTGAAGCGCAAGAAGTTTCAACCATATTAAATAGAGTGGTTTGGCAGGTGGGACGAACAGGAAAAGTTACACCAATAGCCGAACTTGAACCAGTTGAAATTGGTGGTGCTACCATAGCTAGAGCAACATTAAATAACATTGATGATATAAATAAAAAACGCCTAAAAGAAAACTCTAGGGTGCTTTTAAGGCGTAGTAATGAAGTTATACCAGAGGTTTTGGGTTTACTTGAAGAATTTCCAGATTCTAAAACAATTTTAGAACCAACAGTATGCCCAAGTTGTGGAACCACGCTAGTTAAAAAGGGTGCAATATTAAGTTGCCCGAATAGAGATGGTTGCTTTGAGCAAGTTGTGGATAGGCTAACACATTTTGCAAGCAGGAACGCCTTTAATATAGACGGTCTTAGTGAAAAAACAATAGAGCAATTATATACCGAACTTAAGGTAAGTGAACCAAGCGGGCTATATAAATTAACAAAAGAAGACTTATTAAAACTAGATAAGTTTAAAGATAAAAAAGCGACAAATTTAATTAATGCAATAGACCGCTCAAAAACGGTTTTGTTAGATAAATTTATTTATGCATTGGGGATACTTGAAATAGGCGAAGTTTCGGCTAGAAGCCTTGCTAAAAACTTTGGCTCCATTGACGCATTAAAATCTGCAACACTAGACGATTTAATTAAAATTAAAGATGTTGGCGACGTAGTTGCAACTAATGTAGTAAACTATTTTAACGACGCTAAAAACCTAGAAGAAATTCAAAAACTTTTTGATAGTGGCGTTGTAATAAAATATGAAAATGCAACAGTAAAAACAAGTGAACTTACTGGCAAAAAAGTAGTTTTAACAGGAACGCTTTCTGGGTTTACAAGGGATGAAGCGAGTGATATTATTAGGTCACTTGGTGGCGAAACAGTTTCTAGTGTTTCTAAAAATACAGATGTTGTGCTAGCGGGCGTTAGTGCTGGTAGTAAACTAGATAAGGCGAAAGCACTTGGCATAAAGATAATTAATGAAGACGAATTTGTAAAAATAATTGAAAAAACTAAAAACTGATGCTATAATCATTAAATTAGTTAAAAGGAACAAAAAATGGAAAAAAACAGAGTAACAAAAGTAGATGTAGTTCAAGTTGCAAAACTTTCTAGGCTTGAATTTACAGAAGCCGAAGAAGAAAAAATTAGAGAAAATCTAGAAGAAATAGTAGACTATTTTTCTATGCTATCTGAAGTAGATACAAAAAATATTACAAGCACAAGAAAAGTTGCAGACGCATTGCGTGAAGACGAAATTAAACAAGGTTTAACCAGCGGTGAAGTTATTAAAAATGCACCAAAGAAAAATCATAATTCTTTTGTAGTGCCAAGAGTTGTGGAGTAACATAATGGAAAACTTAAATAATTTAACAATTGTAAAGGCAAGAAAACTACTAGAAAGTGGTGAAATTACAAGCGTGGAACTTGTAACAGATTGCTTAAACCAAATAGAAAAAACTAAAGAGTTAAATGCACTTATTAGTGTAGATAAAGAGATTGCCATAAGTGAAGCAAAGAAGGCAGACGAAAGAATTAAAATGGGCGAAAAATTACCCCTTCTTGGCGTGCCTATTATTGTGAAGGATAACATTTCAACATTGGACTATAAAACCACTTGTGCAAGTAAATTTTTGTCTAATTATGTAGCGCCGTACGAAGCAACGGTTGTTAAAAAATTAAAGGACGCTGGGGCTGTTATAATAGGCAAGGCTAATATGGACGAGTTTGCTATGGGGGCTAGTGGTGAAACCAGTTACTTTGGTAAAACATTAAACCCAATAGATACTAGCCGTGTCCCTGGTGGGTCGTCTAGCGGTAGTGCTGTGGCTGTTGCATCTAACCAATGCATGGCTTCTCTTGGAACCGATACAGGTGGCTCTATTCGTCAACCTGCTGGCTTTTGTGGCGTGGTAGGAATGAAGCCTACTTATGGCAGAGTTAGTAGATATGGTGTGGTTGCGTTTGCTTCTAGCTTAGACCAAGTTGGTCCAATAACCAAAACTGTAGAAGATAATGCAATTATGCTTGAAGTTTTGGGTGGCGTTGACGAGTTTGATAAAACCAGTTGCAATGAAACTATAGATTTTGTTTCTGGCTTAAATAAGCCAATTAAGGGCTTAAAAATTGGTGTGGCTAAAGAGTATTTTGAATTAAAACTAGACCCAACAATCAGAAAAGAAATTGAAAACGTTATTGAGTTTTATAGGGCGAATGGGGCAGAAATAGTTAATATTAGTTTGCCTAATATTTCTAAGTCGCTTGCGGTTTACTACATTTTAAGTTCTGCTGAAGCATCAAGCAATTTAAGTAGGTTTGATGGTATTAAGTATGGTGTTAGAGCCGAAGATTATAGTGGGCTTATTGACCTATATTACAAGTCTAGGTCGGAAGGTTTTGGCGACGAAGTTAAGCGTAGAATTATGATTGGTAACTATGTTTTAAGCGCTGGTTACTATGACGCTTATTATAAAAAAGCAAATGATGTTCGAGAAAAACTAAAACAAGAATTTAGGGCTTGCTTTGCAAAGTGTGATGCAATAATTTCACCAGTTAGCCCAACAACTGCATTTAAGTTTGGTGAGAAGAAGTCACCACTAGATATGTATTTATCAGATATATACACAGTTCCTGTTAATATTGTTGGTGTGCCTGCAATATCTTTACCAGTTGCAAAAGATGAAAACGGTATGCCAATTGCTTGCCAGTTAATAGCAGATAACTTTAATGAAAAGGTGTTATACACACTTGCAGATTTTTACGAAAAGATGAAAGGGGGTAAATTTTAATATGAACTATGATGTTGTAATTGGACTAGAAACACATATTGAACTTAACACCCAAACTAAGGTATTTTGTGCTTGTGAAAACAGTTTTGGTGGCGAACCAAATTCTCATTGTTGCCCTATTTGTATAGGCCTTCCTGGGGTGCTACCTGAACTAAACAAAGAAGCCGTTAAAAAGACAGTTTTAATGGGTCTTGCTACAAATTGTGATATAACAAAAGAATTTTATTTTGACCGCAAACACTATTTTTACCCAGACCTAGCAAAGTCTTATCAAATTTCTCAAAACAATACTCCAATATGCAAAAATGGGTATGTAGAAATTGAACTAGAAGACAAGTCTACTAAAAAAATTAGAATACATCAAATTCATTTGGAAGAAGATGCGGGAAAGTTAACTCATTTGTCTACGGGTGAAACAACGGTAGACTATAATAGAGGCGGGGTGCCACTAATAGAAATAGTATCTGAGCCAGATATGAGTAGTGTTGGTGAAGCAATTAATTATGTAACCTATTTAAAAGAACTTGTTAAAAGAATAGGTGTGTCTAACTGCAAAATGGAGCAAGGGCAACTAAGATGCGATGTAAATGTGTCTATAAAACCAGAGGGTTCTAGTGTTCTTGGCACAAAAGTTGAAATGAAGAATATTAATAGTTTTAAGGCTATAGAAAGAGCAATAAACTATGAAATTAATAGACAACTTAAAATGGTCGAAAATGGAGAAAAAATAGTCGCAGAAACCCGAAGATGGGATGATAGCGTGCAAGAAGGTTTTCCTATGCGTTCTAAAGAAGGTGCTAAAGACTATAGATTTATGCCAGAACCAGATATTCCAACGACCATTCTTACCGATTCATATATTAATAGTTTAAAAGAAGAATTGCCACTTTTGCCAAGGCAAGTAAGAGCAAAACTAATAGACGAATATGGGCTTGGTGAATATGATGCTAATCTAATTAGCAAAGACAGTTCCACAACTGCATTTTTCTTTGAAGTAATTAAGTATTATAAAAACGCAAAAAAGATATCAAACTGGATAACTAGTGAAATAAACAAAAGGTTGAATTTATCACTAACAGAAGATAAAGAAATTCCACTAAATGCAAAAGAGTTTGCAAACCTTCTTAACCATGTTGATGCAGGCGATATTAGCCAAATGGGGTCTAGAACACTACTTTCTAAATTGTGGGAAGATGACACTTCTAAGGTAGACGACCTTATAGACCAATTGGGGTTAAGACTTAACAATAATGACGACGAGTTAAAATCAATTGTTGAGCAAATTATAATCAATAACCCTAAAGCGGTAGCAGACCACAAGGCTGGCAAAAACGTAACTGCGTTCTTTGTTGGGCAAGTTATGAAAGCCACAAAAGGGCAGGCGGACGCTGGTAAGGTAAACAAACTAATTGGTGAATTATTAAAATAATTTTCCAAAGTTAATTCTAGAGTGTAACCATTGTTTTATTTAACTATTTCTAGCTTTTTAACACACAAAAGAGTAATTTTAGGATTACTCTTTTAAAATTTTTTAAAAAATATTTAATATTTTATTTGTCTAAATATATACCGCTATGGTATACTTAATTTATAAGGAGATTGAATATGTCTTTAAATACACCATCAATAGATAGTTTGGTTAAACTTACTGGTAATAAGTACGCTCTAAGTGTGCTTGTCGCTAAAAGAGCAAAGGAAATTTCTGTTTCTAGAGCAGATTATTTCTTTGAAAACAGAAAGGCAAAGCCAGTTAGCGTGGCAGCAGAAGAATTATATGAGGGGATTATTAAAGCACCAACCAAATATTAGTTGATGTTCATTTAGTATACAAAAGTTATGGTTGGTGTAATAAGTTACTCCAACCATTTATTTTAAAGGGAAAAATGTTTGCAAAAGTAATAGTAGATATAGCAAGTTCTAACGTAGATAAGATTTTTGATTATAAGTTAACCGAACCATTGCCAATTGGGTCTAGAGTTTTGGTTCCTTTCGGCAACCGAAAAATTGAAGGGTATATTATAGATATCGTGCCAACAAGTGACTATGACGAGTCTAAAATAAAACCCATAATTTGTGCTATTGATGGTTTTGCTGTAATTACTGCCGAGCAATTAAAACTAGCCGAGTTTATGAAAAAAAGATTTCATATTGGGTTTGCTGATTGCATAAGGTTATTTTTACCACCCGAACTTAGAAGTGGAAAAGTAAGCGAAGTTTTTAGTGAAATAATAGACGTGGAAGACAGCGTTAAATTAATCGAGTTCAAAGAAACCATAAGAAAAAATGCAGTTAAACTTGCGGGACTGGTTGATTATTTGCTTGAAAATAATTCGGCATCTAAAACCGAATTAAACAAAGAATTTGGCTCTGAACCAGTTAGAAAGTTATTAAACCTCGGGCTTGTAAAATCTAGTTTTGTAAGAAAAAATAGAACGCCATATAATGTGAACTTGGTGGCAAAAAAAGATATAAAATTAACCAATTTGCAAAATTCGGTTATTAACACAATAGAGGCAGATAAAAACAAAAGTTACTTGTTGCATGGTATAACCGGAAGCGGGAAAACAGAAGTGTATATGCGGGTTATTGAAAACAGTATAAATGAAGGCAAGACCGCTATTATGCTTGTGCCAGAAATTTCGCTAACACCACAGGTTTTGTCTAACTTTAGGAACCGTTTTGGCGATAAGGTTGCTATAATTCACAGTGGGCTTAGTGCGGGTGAACGGTTTGACGAATGGCAAAGAATTTTGTTTGGCGAAGCGAAAATTGTCGTTGGGGCTAGGTCGGCTATTTTTATGCCACTATCCAATATTGGCGTTATTGTTATAGACGAAGAACACGAGCAGTCTTATGCAAGTGAAAGTCACCCAAGATACGTTACTCACGAAGTTGCTGAGTTTAGACGAAAAGAAAACAATTGCATATTAATTCTTGGCAGTGCAACACCTTCACTTACTTCGTATCATAAGGCTATAACTGGTGAGTATCAACTACTTGAAATGCTAGAACGTGTAAACGGTCAAAAATTGCCACCTATTGAAGTGGTGGATATGTCTAACGAAATTAGGCTTGGAAACCCAAGTATTTTTTCTAATGCTTTAAAATCGGAATTAGATAAATGTATATCTAGTGGCAACCAGGCAATATTGTTTTTAAATAGGCGTGGGTATGCTAGTTTTGTGCAATGCAGAGAGTGTGGGCACGCTTTAAAATGCCCAGACTGTGACGTTGCACTTAGTTTGCATAAAGACGAAAACGTGCTAAAATGCCATTATTGTGGCAATAAGTTTACAGTTCCTGATAGTTGCCCAGAATGTGGTAGTAAAAACCTTAAAAAGGGCAGTATTGGCACTGAAAAGGTTGCTGAAGAAGTACATAACCTTTTTCCTAATGTGAAGTGCTTAAGGATGGATAACGACACAACTAGGGGCAAGGATGGGCACTTAAAAATTATAGAGGCTATGCGAAACGGCGAAGCCCAAGTTTTAATTGGTACACAAATGGTGGCAAAGGGTCACGATTTTCCATCGGTAACACTTGTTGGTATTATTGACCCAGATATTGGTTTGTATCAAAATAGTTTCACTGCAACCGAAAAAACTTTTGCACTAGTTACGCAGGTCGCTGGCAGGGCGGGCAGAGCAGATAAAAATGGAACAGTAATTTTGCAGACCTATTCGCCATATCATTATGTGTATAGAATGGCTAAAAATTATGACTACTTGTCATTTTATAAAAAGGAAATTAATATCAGAGAAATTACCAAGTTTCCGCCATTTAGTGTTATAGTGCGGGTTTTGCTTACTAGTTTTAATGAAGCACTTGCAATTGATACCTTAAAAGAGTATTATATTGCTATAGAAAAACTTAAAGCGGATTACCCAGATGCTTTTATTTATTTAAACCGAATGAGGTCACCTGTTTCTAAAATTATGAACAAATTTAGGTTTCAAGTTATTATGCGATTAGACCCAGCAAAATCAGACCAAATAATAGATGAAATATTTAAAATAGACGACAAACTGAGAAATAAAAATGTAACAGTATTTATAGAGGTAAACGCACAAGATTTAAGATAGGAGAAAATTATGGCAACGAGAAAAATATATATTGTGGATAAACCAGAAGAATTGGCTTTTTTGCGAAAGATAAGTAAACCAGTGGATGAATTTAATGCAAGACTTGGTGAACTTTTAGACGATATGAAAGACACTATGAAAAAGGCTGATGGTGCGGGGCTTAGTGCTGTGCAGGTTGGTATTTTAAAAAGAGTGTTCATAATTCTTTCTAAAGACGGCGTTGTTGAGTTTATTAATCCACAAATACTAGAATCTTCTGGTGAGTGCCCTATAATGGAAGAAGGGTGTTTATCTATTCCTGGTAGATACGGCAGAGTAAAAAGACCTAATAAGGTTGTTGTTAAGGCTCAAGATAGATATGGTAACGAGTTTACTAAAACTTTTACTGGTTTTGAAGCAAAGGCAGTTGCACATGAAAATGACCACCTAGATGGCATACTATATACCGATATAGAAATTAAAAAAGAAAAAAGGAAAAAATAAATAATGCGAATAATATTTTTAGGCACGCCCGAGTTTTCAATTCCTAGTTTAGAGGCATTACATAACAGTAAATATGATTTAGTGGCAATCGTTTCTCAGCCAGATAGGGTGGCTTCTAGAGGAAATAAAGTTGTGTTAAGTCCAGTTAAGGAGTTTGCACTAAAACACAATATACCAATCTTTCAATTTGATAAAATAAGCCGAGATGGCGTGGAAACTCTAAAAAGTTTAGCCCCAGACCTAATGGTAACTGCAAGTTTTGGACAAATTTTATCTCAAGAAGTTATAGATATTCCAACTTATGGAATTATTAATGTTCATGCATCAATTTTGCCAAACTATAGGGGTGCTTCTCCAATACAAACGGCAATATTAAATGGCGATCACGAAACTGGGGTTACCATTATGAAAACCGAAGCAGGGCTAGACACTGGCGATATTATTAAAACTAGGTCACTTAAAATTGGTGAAGACGAAACTGCAGGTGAGTTGAGTTCTAGGCTTGCTGTTCTTGGTAGCGAACTACTTTTAGAGGTTATTGAGTCTATAATAGATGGAACGGCTGAATATACGCCTCAACCACACATAGATGCAAAGGTTACACGAAGAATAAGCAAAGAAGAAGGCAACATTGTTTGGGAACAAAGCAATAAAGAAATTAAGGCGAAGGTTTTAGCATTTAACCCATCGCCAGTTGCTTTTTCGTATCTAAATGGGACAGCGGTTAAAATATATAGGGCTACTTTGGCGGACGAAGAACTGATTACCGATAAGCCAGCAGGCACGGTAATTTACCCAAGCAGTAATAAAAATGGCGTTTTTGTGCAATGCGGAACGGGAGTAATTGAACTACTAGAAGTTCAGTTCCCTGGCGGAAAACCTATGAAAGCTAAAGACGCTATTAATGGAAGAAAAATTAATGTTGGAGATAAATTTGAATATAATATAAGCGTAGTTCATGTAGACCCAACAATTATAAAATAAGGAAAAATATGGAAATATTATTAAATTATTCGGAAGACGAAATAAAAGAAAAATTTATAAGTTTAGGCTTAAAAAAATTTAGAGCAAAGCAAGTATATGAATGGCTTACAAGTTATGAAGATTTTGACCAAATGACGAACATCTCAGTTGAAGATAGGGAGTTACTAAAGGCTAATTTTATTGCAACGCCAATATCTATCCAAGATGTTAAAACAGGCGATGAAGGCACCAAGAAGTTTTTGTTTAAACTAAACACCACAAATGACTTAATTGAAGGAGTCCTACTTAAATATAAGTATGGCTATACTTTGTGTGTATCTACTCAAGTTGGGTGCAGAATGGGCTGTAAGTTTTGTGCAAGCGGGTTAGATGGCTTAATTAGAAACCTTTCTAGCGGTGAAATATTAAGTGAAGTGCTAGCCGTTAATAAGTATCTTGGCGGGAATAAAGATAATAGGCTTGTAACCAATCTTGTTTTAATGGGTAGCGGAGAGCCATTAGATAACTTTGATAATGTGGTTAAGTTTATAAAACTTGTGCAATCTACAAATAGTTTAAATATTTCACCAAGAAAAATAAGTTTAAGCACCAGTGGGCTTGTGGACCGAATTTATGACCTTGCAAACCTAGACTTAAAGTTAACCCTAACAATATCTTTGCACGCAAGTGATGATGAAACAAGGAAAAAAATTATGCGGGTGGCTAATGCGTATTCACTAAAAGACTTATTGAAGGCAATTAAGTATTATTACGAAAAAACCAACAAAAGAATAATCTTTGAATACATTTTGTTGCCATTAAACACAAGACCAGTTGACGTGGCTAACTTAAAAAAGATAAGCACGATGTTTGATTGCCATTTTAACTTTATTAGGTATAATGAGGTTAAAGAAAGTGGCTTAACAGCGTTAGACGAAAAGAGTATTCAACAATTTTTCAATAATTGCAAGGCGGCTGGTATTTCTTGCACATTAAGGCGAACTTTGGGTGATGATATAGAGGGGGCTTGCGGACAACTTAGGCGTAGAGTTTTAAATTCTGAGGGGAAATAGTAATGGATAAAAAAATAAAGTTATCTCCAAGTATTATTGCTTCTAATAACTATAAATCGTTAGACGAAGCAAAAAAGACGCTAGAACTATTAAATAAATGCAAGTTGGATATGATTCACTTAGATGTTATGGACGGAAAGTTTGTTCCAGCTAAAACATTTGATTTTAACTATATTCTTGAATTGCGTGATAGAACCGATTTTTTACTTGATGTGCATTTAATGGTAGAAAACCCAATGGCTGATATAGATAAGTATATGGAAGCGGGTGCGGATATAATTACTGTGCATTATGAAGCGGTGAAGTCAGCGCGCGAGATGGTGGAACTTTTAAAAATAATTAAAAGTAACGGCATTTTAACTGGGGTGGCAATTAATCCAGAAACACCAGAAAGGGTGCTATTCCCATTTTTAAAAGAAAACCTTATAGATGTAGTTCTAATTATGAGTGTTCATCCTGGGGCTTGTGGGCAAAAATTTATGCCAGAAGTAATTGAAAAGGTCGCAAGAATTTCTAGGTTGTTTCCTAAGGTTGATATAGCAGTAGACGGCGGAATGAACGAAGAAACTGCAAAACTAGTTGCTTCAAAGGGTGCAAATATTATTGTTGCTGGGTCTAGCGTGTTTGGTAGTGCAGATATTGTTGCAACCATCAAAAATTTAAAGGCTATTAGGTATCACAGATAACATAAAACCGAGTTTGGTCATATCATAAACTAAAGGAGAGTAGTGGTATGACAATTGTGTGTATAAAAGCACCTAAGGTGATTGGGTGTGTATTAAAGTGGTTTATACCAGCGAAAGGGAATAAATAAAAAAAGCATACGAAAACCGTATGCTTTTTATTTTATATCTATATGCTTCAAGTGGAGGTTAGTTCTTAGCACTACCTTTCATGCACTTTGTGCACATATAGCCTTTAGTAATTTTACCATCAACTTCCAATTCAACTTTTTGAACGTTAGCGTTCATAGTTCTTTTGGTTTTTAGGTGTGAGTGGCTAACATTATTAGCAGACATTTTGCCTTTTCCACAAACTGAACAAACTCGGCTCATTTATATTTTTCCTCCATTGATAATTTACTCTAGGTATATTAGCATAATTTTTGAAAAAAAGCAACACTTTTTGGGAAAATTAATTATAATATTAAATTTTCCTTGAAATTTGAGTTAACATAGTGTAAAATAGTAAATGATTTATTAAAAGTTATTAGTAAAGGAGAGTGGCAAGATATGGCAGGTTCAACAGAAAATTCTTATGGTACCATAACAATACAAGATGAATCCATCGCTATTGTTGTTGGGCATACAGCCTTAGAATGTTATGGTGTCGTTGACCTTGTTGCTCGTGGCTTTATTGATAATTTTTTGGAATTATTCAAAAAGCGGACGAACTCACGAGGTATTAAAATTTTGACAATAGGCGATAGAATACATATTGACCTAGACATTATTTTAAAGTATGGCGTTTCAATTAACGCTGTCGCTGAATCGGTTCGCCGTTCGGTTAAATACAATGTTGAACAATTTACAGGTATGATTGTAGACGCTGTAAACATTAATGTTGTGGGCGTTAAAGTCTAGTTAGTTCAACATAAATTCATGGAGAAAGAGAAATGTCAAAGTCAATAAGTGGTGCCGTCTTCCGTAAGATGGTGATAAGCGGTGCCAATTTCTTAGAAAAAAACAAGGATTATGTAGACTCATTAAACGTGTTCCCAGTGCCAGATGGTGATACTGGAACAAATATGAGTTTAACAATGCGATCAGCAATTAAAGAAATTAATATGGTTACAAATAACGAACTAGAAAATCTTGCTAGTGCATTAAGTAAAGGTGCACTTAAAGGTGCAAGAGGTAACTCAGGCGTTATTTTAAGTCAGATATTAAAAGGTTTTTCTAGTGTAATTAGAGATGAAAAAAGCATCACAAGCAAAACTTTTGCTAAAGCACTTAAAGAAGGTGCAACTATAGCATATAGTGCAGTAACCGTTCCAAAAGAAGGAACCATTTTAACTGTTATTAGAATGATGTCTGATGAATCTATTAATTTTGCCAAAAAGTATAGCGAAATAAATGAGTTTTTAGAACACACCATTGCTTATGGTGAAGAAGTTTTAAAACAAACTCCAGAAATGTTGCCAGTACTAAAAAAGGCAGGCGTTGTGGATGCTGGTGGTAGAGGCTTACTTGTTATTCTAAACGGCTTTTTAAGATTTTTAACGGGTGCTGAAACCGATTTGTCAGTAGAATTTGAAACCGACACAGTGAAAAGTGCTACCGCTGAAATGACTGAAGCAAACGTAGACTATAATGACCTAGCAGACATAGAATTTGCATACTGCACAGAATTTTTTGTTATTAATATTAATAAAAAGACTACTGAAGCAGATATAGACAAACTAAGAGAAAAGTTAATGGAAATCGGCGACTCTGTAATTTGTATTGGTGACCTAAACTTAATTAAGGTTCACGTTCATACAAACGACCCAGGTGTTGCAATTTCATCAGCCCTTAAACTTGGTGAAGTCGATAAAGTAAAAATAGAAAATATGTTAGAGCAGTTTAGAGCTCTAAAAAACAGCCAAAAACCAGAAGAATTAAAGCCAATTGGTATGGTTTCTATTTGCGCAGGTTCTGGCTTAACTGCCATATTTAAAGACTTGAATGTAGACTATGTTATAGAGGGTGGTCAAACAATGAACCCTAGTGCAGAAGACATAGCTGCAGCAGCAGATAAAGTTCCTGCAGAAACTGTGTTTGTATTGCCAAACAATAAAAACATAATTTTAGCCGCAGAACTTGCAAAAGACTTATCTAGAAGAAACATTGTTGTTGTTCCAACCGTTTCTGTAGCACAAGGTATTACCGCTGCCATTAATATGAACCCAGACGATAGCGTAGAAACAAATCTATCTAATATGACAACTAGCATAGACACTGTTCAATCTGGTTCGGTTACATATGCTGTTCGTAGCACACACATAGATGGCTTTAAGTTAAAAGAAGGTGATATTATTGGTCTTAACGACAAAAATATTGTTGCTAAGGGTGATGATATTTCTTCTGTTACCGAGCAAGTAATAGAAAAGATGATAAACCCAGAAGTTATGAATATTAGTTTATTCTATGGCTCAGATGTTCAAGAAGTTGAAGCGCAAGTTTTGGCGGAAAAAATTTCTAAAAAGTATCCAGAAGTTGAAGTTGATTTCCACTTTGGTGGGCAACCATTATACTATTACTTAATATCAGTTGAATAATTAATTAGGGTGGGGAAATCTCCACCCTTTAATTTTAGGAAATATTATGGAATTAAAAGACATTAAAGGGTTTGGTAAGGTACGACTAGAAAAATTGTATGAACTAGGAATTAAAACGCCACTGGACTTACTTAAAATTAACCCTAAAAAATATTTAGACTATTCGTGCATATCGCCAGTAGATAAAAAAGACCCAAATACGCAAACTATAAAAGTTATTATAGATGGCGAATTTAAGTCTACCTATTTTAAAGGCAGGTCTATTACTACAGTTAAAGTGGCGGATGCAACAAGCCTAGCAGGGTTCACTTGCGTGTGGTACAATCAACCATTTGTAAAAAACAACTATTCGCAAGAAGACTGCTTGTATTTGTCTGGGTCGTTTAACAGAGCCCACCAGTTTGTGGTGCAGTCTGCAAACCGCGTAGACAAGGTGTCGGAGCAGATTATACCAATGTACAATATATCTACCGAACTTAATAGTGCAAGTTTAAGGTCGGCTATAAAACAAATTTTGGCGTCAGGTGAAAATTTCTCTAGTTTAAGCGAAAAAACTGAAAATCAATATAATTTAATGAATTTAAATCAAGCATATAAATTGTTGCATTTTCCAGATAGTGTAGAAAACTTAGAAAAGGCAAACCGAAGAATATTTTTTGAAGATATGCTAACTCTTGCGATGCTAGAAAAGAAGATAAAAGAAAATAGAGCAATAAAATCTAGAAAATACAAAACGGGCAAACTCTCTGAGTTTATAAAAATGTTACCATATTCACTAACAGACGACCAAACTAAAACCTTATACACCATTATGGACGACTTAAACAAGCCATATAGTATGAATAGGATGATACTTGGTGATGTCGGCAGTGGTAAAACGGTGGTCGCACTAGGCTCAGCGTATGTGGTTATAAAATCGGGGTTTCAGGCGGTTTTGTTGTGTCCGACCGAAATTCTTGCAAAACAGCACTATAAAACAGCAATCGAAATTTTTGGAAATAATATAAAAGTCGGCTTATTATGCTCAAAACTAAAAACTAAAGAAAAATTGGATGTAATAAAGGCTTTAGCAAATAACGAAATAGACTTACTTGTTTCCACACATTCTAGTTTGAGTGATAATGTGAAATTTAGTAACCTTGGATTAGTCATAACAGACGAACAACACAGGTTTGGTGTGGCAGAGCGGGCTAAACTAGAAAGTAAGACATCAAACCCCGATGTTTTGGTTATGAGCGCAACACCGATTCCACGGAGTTTGGCACTTGTGTTGTATGGTGGGTTAGATTTTAGCGATTTAAAGACCCGACCAAATGGCGAACTGAAAATAGAAACTAAGCTGGTTCCGCAGAAAAAAGAAGAAAGTATGTGGCAGTTTATACTGACTCAAATTAATGATGGTTCATCCAAATGTTTTGTGGTTGTGCCAAGAATTGGTGGTGAAGGGGAAAAACTATCAGGCGTAGAAGATGTAAAAAAACGGTTAATTGGTTTTGGTTTGCCAAACGACCTAATTGGCATAATTCACGGCAAATTAAATAATGAACTGGTGGAAGACGCAATTAAAGACTTTAAAGAAGGCAAAATTAAAGTACTTATAAGCACAACCATAATTGAAGTAGGAATAGATATTCCATCAGCGAACCTTATGGTAATTTATAACGCCGATAGGTTTGGGCTTGCCACTTTACACCAATTGCGTGGCAGGGTTGGCAGAGATGGCTCATCTGGTTATTGCTTTTGTATGGAAGCGGATGAAATTAGTCCAATTAGTGCTGATAGATTAAAAATATTCAAAGAAAATAAATCTGGGCTTGCCTTAGCAGAAGCAGACCTAAAATTGCGTGGTGCTGGAACAATGTATGATACTCGCCAGCACGGTGCAAGCGAAATTTATGTGAATAACGCCGTTAGTATGGAAGACTTTAGTCTTGCTAAAAAGATACTACAAAATGCAACGCCAGAAGAACTTGAAAAACTGGCGAATAAGGCAAATAACGAATTTGAAGACATTTATAAAAAGGTTGTAATGAATTAAAAAGGCTAGGGAATTTCCCTAGTCTTTAATAAAATAAAAAGCCGAACCACAATGGATTCGGCAAGTATGGAGCGGAAGACGAGATTCGAACTCGCGACATTTGCCTTGGCAAGGCAACGC
>USNN01000001.1 GCA_900556185.1 uncultured Eubacteriales bacterium | reverse complement strand
GGGGGCTGTTTTAGAGCGTGCTTTTGAAAATAAAAAATACAACCCAGTTAAATATTCTATGGTGCCTATTTGTGATTTAATTATGGAACAGACTATTCCTGCTAAACTTAGTGCATACTCTAGAGTTTTAAGTTTAACCGACGAAGAAGCTAGCGTTAATTTTACATCTAATGGCACAAAGTTTGAAAGAAAGTGTTTTGTTTCGTTTGATGATGACCTTGTGTATTTTGAACTAAATAAGGTTGGCGCGTCGCCAATTGCTGTTAACCTTAGTGTGGTTAATCATGATAAAACCAATTCTATTTTTGACGATACTAGGTGTGTTGACTTTGATAATGAAAACAAAACGGTAACGGGGTCTTTGCTTGGCTACGAGTTTGAGTATGCTGGAATGGTGTATGGTGCACTTGCAAGGGTGGTTGTGGATACTAAAGCTATTTTGCAAATTGCTGACGATAAATTAAAAATTGAAAACGCCGAAAAGATTTTAATTATAGTTAAAACTTATGTCGCTAAAGCCAAAGAAAAGGTGATAGAAAAATATAAGCACGAACTGCTTTCTATGCGTCAACTTAGTTACATTAATTCATTTAAAAAGCATTTATCTATTTTTTCTAAATGTTTGCCAGCGGTTGAACTTAATGTATCTAAAGAAAAGGACGATGCAATTGAAAACCTGCTTGCAGAGTTTAATGATAGTTCTACACTGCTTTATGAAAAGTTGTTTAATTTTGGCAAGTATTTATTTGCTGTTGGTTTGCCAAATGATTTTTTTGCACCAATGGTAACTGGGCTTTGGGGTAAGCACTACGATAATAAGCGAGCCTTAGCCGGCACTAGCACAAACCTTACCGCTTTATATTCGCCTGCGTTTATGTTTGGTGGGTTAGATAAAATGTATTCGGTTATTAAATACTTTTTAAAATATCAAGACGACCTTAAGAAAAACGCTTATAGAGTGTATAAGTCTAAGGGTTTTATGGTTCCAGAATATTTTGTTTCAGATAGTGGGTTACCTGCATCTATTAAAAGTGCAGATATAAGCATAGTTACTGGCGGGGCGGTTATTGCAAATTTATTCTATGATTACTTTTTATACACCAAAGACCTTAAGTTTTTGAAAAATGAAGCGTTGCCATTTATGACTAGTGTGGCAGACTTTTACCTAAATTACTTTTTTGTTGGTGCAGATGGCAAACTAAATAGTGTGCCTAGTTTTTCACCATGTGGAAAATCTAAGTATTTTGAAAACAGAGATATTGGAGTTTACGCTAACTCAACAGCCGACTTTGTTGTTGTAAGAACGCTTTTAAACAATATTATGAATGTTGCTAATATTTACGCTGTAACTGTCGAAAAGATTGTAGAGTATCAAAACTTTTTAAATAAAATGCCCGTTCTTCCTATTGAAAAGAACGAAATAAAAGAATTTAGAGATGAAGAAAATAGCACTCTTAGTTCGGGGTATCTACAATTCTTTGGTGTGTATGGTGAGCACGAAGTTAATAGTAACGCTAATGCAACAAGTATTGCACCTTACTTAAATACGCTTGCGTATAAGGTAGACAAGGCGTTATTTTCGCAGAATCTAACATCGCTTGGGAGAATGGCAGAAGTGTCTGCAATTTTGGGTCAAGGAGTGGCATCTAACACAATACTAAGATATTTAATTAACAACTTTTTGGGCGACAATCTAATGTTTTTAAATGCGGACAAGTCTAACTATTGTGCGTTTGTTGATGGTGATAACTTTATAAATCTAGCGGGCAATATGCTATTTTGCACAACTATTATGGAGAGTATGGTGCTAGACTATAATAACAACATTATGGTTTTGCCAGCCAAGCCATCTAGTTTTGTGGAAGGGTCTATTAAAAATGTGCTAACAAGGCAAAATTGTTTAGTTGATGTTTCGTTTGATGATAAGCGTGGCAATATGGTAGTTACTCTAAAAGCTACCAAGCAAACTAGGTTTAACCTAATTTTACCTAAAGGCGTGAAAAAAGTTAAAAATTACCAAATTGATGTTACTAGTCCTAGGATTGAAAATATTGTGCTTGCACCTGGGAAGCAATTAGTGCTTGAAATAAAATACTAAGGAGAGCCATATGGGTTGGTTTTTTAATAGAAAGAAAAAAGATAATAAAAAAGAAGAAAATAAGGTTTCGGTAGAAAATGCAGATAATAATGCAGTTGTTTCATCCGACAATATGATGGATGTAATTAAAAAAGAACGAGATGACAAAATTATTAACCCTTTTGCTGAAAATATTGAAACACCTAAAAGCATTGCAAAAATGTATGGTACTAAGTATATTGGGGTTTCTAATGGACAACTTGCAAGTAGTAAGGTCGTGGATGTTCGTAGTTACGTTAAGCCAACTGAAACTCCAAAAATTAAGCCTATTGACCTTGTGACGGATGGCGGTGGTGAAAAGAAAAAGCCTACTCGTGATTTATTTGACGAATTGTTTAAGTCTATAGATGACGAAAAATTGGAAGACGAACCAGAAGAAAGTTTATTTGATGATGAACCTAAAAAAGAAGAAGTAAAACCAGAACCACCTAAAAAGGAAAAGGCTAAAAAGCCAGCAAAAAAGAAAAAGGGTATTGATATAGACATTATTACTGGCGATTTCGGTGGTGGCGATAGTTTTTAATTAATTCTAAGGAAAGTTGACAAATGATTAAAAAATTTAAAACAATTTTGTTTTCTCTTTTACCAATCATTGTGTTTGTGCTTGTTATGCACTTATTTGTGCAGAAAATAGACACAAATACTTTTGTCAACTTTTTTATTGGGTGCGGAATTTTAATTGTTGGGCAAGTAATATTTTTAATTGGTATTGAAAAAAGTATTGAACCGATGGGTGAGTTTGTCGGCGGTTCGGTGCAGTCTAATAATCACTTTTTTGTTTATATAATATTTGGACTTGTGTTTGGAATTTTTTCAACCATAGCCGAGCCAGATATGCAAGTGTTTGCAGGTGAAGTTATTGGGGCAGGGTTCAATTTTAACAAGTTCGTGTTTTTAATTGTTGCTGGTGTTGGTGTGGGTGTGTATATATCGCTTGCACTAATTAGAGTGGCAACCAAATTTAGTTTAAAATTAACTCTTTTAATTTCGTATGCGGTATGCTTTATTCTTGCAATATTTGCTGGAAGCGATGCGCTTAGTATGAGTTTAGATACGGGTGGGAACACCACTGGCGTTGTTACGTCGCCATTTTTACTAGCCTTGGGTGTTGGTATTGCTGGTATAACCTCGGGTGCGAAGCGAAAAGATGAAGACAATTTTGGCTTTATTGCAATGTCGTCCGTTGGTCCTATTATCGCCGTTCTTATTTTAACTATAATTACTGGTAGGTCTAACGGGGGCGAAGTGGTGGAAACATCTAGCACTCCACTATGGCTAGAAACGCTTAAAGATGTAAGTTTTTCAATTGTTCCACTGGTTATTGTATTCTTTATATTTGAAGCCATTTTCATTAAAATATCTAAGCAAGAAAAGAAGAAACTTATTGTTGGCTCGCTTATTACTTTTGTTGGGTTCTATCTATTTTTGTTTGGCATTAACTATGGGCTTTCTGGTATGGGTGAATGTTTAGGTGGAATTTTGAGAAATATTAATAACACTGGCATAATTATTTTAATTTGTGCATTACTTGGGTTTTTAATTGTGTTTAGTGAACCAACTATCCGAATTTTAGCAAACCAAATTGAAGAAACCACAAACCGAAACATAAAAAGCGGGGTTGTTGTGGTAGCTATTGCTGTTTCGGTGATGGCGTCTATGGTGCTTTGCGTTTTAAAAGTTAGATTTGGAATTTCTATTTGGTGGTATGTTGGCATTATTTATGGGCTTGCGTTTTTGCTTATGGCGTTCACGCCAAACCTATTTGTTGCCATTGCTTTTGATAGTTCGGGCGTTGCAACTGGCACTATGACAGTCGCATTTCTGTTCCCAATAATTATGGGACTAAGCGGGTCTAGTTTGGGTGGCTTTGGAATGATAGCCATTTTGTGTATGACTCCAATTTTAGTTATGGAAATACTTGGTATTGCGTATAGAGTGTTACTATCTAGAGAAGCGAGGAAGACCGCTAAAATTTTGGTTAGTTTGTCTAGAACTGAAGATGAATATTCTAATATATCTAAACTACAAAAGGTGCACGACCAATTTGTGTTGGGGGAAAGATAAATGAAAGTTAAAGATAATGGCAGTGTAAAAAAAGTTTTTACACTAGACGAAATAGACGAGTTAAAGTTTATTGTAATTATTGTTAAGCCCGAATTTGAAAAGAACTTAATAAGGCGAATAGGTGAACTTGGTGGCAGAGTGGTTATTAGTGCCGTTGGCGAAGGTATTAGTAAAAATAAGAGTTTGGAGTTACTTGGTATTCAAACTATTAAAAATGTGCTTGTGTTTGCGTGTGCAAGAAAAGAAGACGCAGACAACTTGCTTGTTGCACTTAATGCCGAATTTAATTTTGCCGAACCTGGTAATGGGCTTGGGTTTACCTTGGATGTAGACGGATATATGGGGTCTAAGGGTTTATTTATTTAGGAGGGAGTTATGGAAAAAGAAACAACACCAAACGACTTAATTTTTAATGACGAAATAAAAGAACAACAACATAAACTTGTGGTGGCTATCGTTAAAAAGGGATACGCTTACGAAGTGGTTAAGAGTGCCACAAATGCAGGTGGGAAAGGTGCTATGATTGTGAACGGTCGGGGCGAAACAGTTAGTAAAAAACGGTTATTTGGTATGGAAATTGCTCCCGAAAAGGAAATGGTGCTACTAGTGGTAAAAGAAGAACTAGCATACCCAATAGTTAAAGAAATTTACGCTATAGCCAATTTTAAAAGCGACGCTAAGGGCACGGTTATGGTTTTGCCAATAAGTTTTTTATTGGACTAATTTTGTGTTTATGGGTTTTGTGTTTTAGTGTTTGCGAGTTGAGGTTTTAACTAAAAATCTTAAATTTCAACTCGCACTAAACTCTGGTAAATTTATCAGATAATTTTTCAAAAAAGGGTTGCAATTTATCGCTTAGGTTAGTATAATAAAAGGGTAGCAATTCGTGGGCGGTCCACACGAATGGTGAAAATTTAACTTTGGAGAGTTACTCAAGAGGCCGAAGAGGAGGCCCTGCTAAGGCCTTAGGGTGGGAAACTGCCGCTCGGGTTCGAATCCCGAACTCTCCGCCAAACTAAAATAATCCGAGCCAAGTGGTTCGGATTTTTTTAGTTTGTATTTTTCATTTTTATTTTTTAGTTTTTCACTTTTCATTACATTCTCGGATTATTTTAGAAATAAAAAATAAGAGTGAAGAAAGAAAAGTTGAGGTTGATATTATGTTTTTTGTGCCTAATGAAATTAATTAGAAAAGTATTAGACTAATGTCAAAATTAATATTGAAAAGTTTTCTGTAATATGTTAATATTAAAGCAATTAAGGAGTGTTGATATGTTGTTTGCTATTAAATATGAAACAAATAAAAAAGGGGCGAAAATTGCTAATAGGACATTAAAGCAATATGATAGTGCCGTAATGTTTCGTAGTGAAAACACAGGCGTATTTTTTACAAATCCTATAGTGGCATTAAAAGTATCTCGCCATCTAAATGAAGTAAATAAAGATTTAACATATAAAGTTTATAAGTTATTAAGAGAAGACGCTAATAAGATTGATAATGCTTTAATTGTGTCAACCTATGAAGAATATAAAGCACTAATAGATAAGCGATATAAAGAAACACTTAGAAAATTAAAAGAATTGGAACAGAGAAATGATAATTTAACAATGGAGTAAATAGTTAATTTTATTGCAGGATAAGGAGTGGCTTCAGAGTAGTAATTTTAACTTAAAAACCACTTAAGGAGTTTGTAAGGTAGAACAAAAAATATCTTTAAATAATATACATAATTTTATAAGGCTTGTTGGACCTAAAATTAATGCTAATTTAACGGAATTGGGTGTCGATTTTGATAAGTCGAGTAATGGAACATTATTTATAAATCTTGATGACAAGTATCGAAAAGAAAGAATTTTTTTTGCGTTGGTAAAAATTCTTTTATGGTGTTTGTAGACCAAAAAGAAAAAGATTTTTCTAATGAATGGCAAATATATTTGGCTGATAGTTATAATATAGATATGAATTTATACTATCAAAATGAAGGTCCAAGATTTGGTTAAAAATAACTTCAAGTGATGCTTTTGGGGTCGTAAAAACAGATGTTAGAGGTAAGGCTGATAATATTGGTTTGGAAGTATAAGGTGATAAATAACGCTTTGCCGTAGCACAAAATCTGAAATTGGATACGCAATAAAAACCAACAAGAAAGTTAATTATTTGGAAAGCAATATATAGTAGGAGATGTAAACACATCTGCAAAATGGTTAAAATACAAGTTCTTAAGTTTGTTAAAATTTTATAATTTTAGACTATTGATAATACAAAATTTATTTGGAACTATGCGAAAATAAATATTTAAAATTTAGTTGACTTCTTAAATTTTTGTGCTATAATCATAACTATTATGAAAAGAAAACATATTTTTGCAATTTTGATTATAGTTCCAATAGTTATTAGTATGGTAAGTCTTGGGCTTAACATCTATTTTTTAGCTACTAGACCCTTCACGGCTAGTAGCATTTTTAATATGTGTCAAAATTCAATAATTGAAATTAAAGCGGAAACAGAATCTATAGGAACAAGTTATGGGACTGGTGAAATTATTGCTGAAGATGGAATGATTGTTACTAATGCACATGTAATTACATATACCAAACTGTCTGAAACTTATTTGTTTGAAACAATTTTTATCAGATTTGTGGATGAAGAAGATTATAGGCAAGTTGATGTCGTAAAATATGATATCGAACAGGATATCGCAGTATTGAAATTAAATAATACAGGCAGGGTGTTGAAACCAATAAAAATCGGAGATGACAGCAAACTTAAAGTTGGCGATAAAGTTTATGCTGTTGGGAATATGAGCAATTATGGATTGAGTTTAACTCAAGGAGTTGTATCTATACCGCATATTAATGTTTCATACAATAATATTGTGAGAAATGTTATTCAGTGCGATTTAACAATTTCAGATGGTAATAGTGGTGGTGCTTTAATAAATTCTAATGGTGAACTTATAGGTCTTACAACATTTAGGCTAAAAGACAAATCTAACAATATTGTTTATGGTATTTCTTACTGTATCCCAATAAGTGTTGTGATGGAGTATGTGGGAACAAACTAGATATTTTCAATTTTGCTACATGTAAGATTGTAAATATATTAATTTTCAAAGAGGAGGGAAATTATGAAAATTAAAAAATTTCATGTTGCGTTTATTTCATTTGTACTAGCGTTTTTGTGTGGGTTTGTATGTTGCTCATCATCTTATATTGATACGCCAACTACAAATAGCAATCAAGAAGTAACTAGGACTATTGAAGTTACGCAAAATTCAATTGACTATGAAAGTATTTTTGAAGAATTTGAAGATGCTAAATTAGTTACAGAGGGAAGTTTAACAACCTTTGAAGGATTCCAAACACTTAATTTGGGCGATTTTGGTGAGCTTGATTTAGTTGCGGATGCGAGCTCCCAAGATAATTTGAATGTGCAAGTCAAATATAATTTTAGTTTTGATGCTGAAACTGGACTTGTAACTCTATCTGCTGTAACCGTTAATTCTGACGGCAAAATAGAAATTGATGAAATTCAAGGGATTGCATTTTATAATGAAAATGGGGAAATCGATGCTTACTTAGATGTAGATGGTGAATGTGTCTTATTAAGTGAAATGCAAGATGCTGGAATGATTGCTAATTGCGGATGGTTCAAGAAATTGTGGAAAAAAGTTGTGGTAGCGGTGGTTGCGGTCGTTGTGGTATCAGCGGTAGCTGCTGCGGTTGTAGCAACATGTGGTGCAGGTTTAGGTGCCTGCATTGCAGCTGGTGCTGTGGCTGGTGGACTTACTGGCGGTGTTGCTGGAGGAGTTATTTCTTATCAAGAAACAGGTGAAGTGCAAATTTGGGCAGTTGTAGGAGGTTTAATTGGCGGTGCTGTGTTGGGTGGTCTAACAGGATGGTCCGTGGGGACCATTATGGGTGCAGGTTCTAAAATGACTGTTGGATTTGGTAAAGGGTCATTTAATTCATCTAAAGAGTGTTTAAATTATCATTTCAATAAACACGGGGCACAAGTGGGCGCATCCAACGTTAAAGAATATTCTAGAATGGCTGCTCAAACAGCAAAAGAAGTTGTCGACAAAAACATAGTTGCTAAAAAATTGGTTGAAGGTGCCACAGCAAATGTATACAGATATAAGGTGGGAAAATTTTATATTGATATGGCAAAAACCGCAAAAGAAATAATAATAGTTTCATTTGGGCTATACTAGGAGAAAAATATGATTGAATATGATTATAGATATAAGCATTTACAATTAAATGCAGGACCTCACAAAATTATTATCGAATTTAGTAAAGATAATATGTTTAAGAAAACGAGTTATTCTGTAAAGTCAAATTTATTATTTTTAGATAATGACGAAACGTGGGGAGCTGCTGTAGGAGTTGGGAAAAATGAGCAAGACGCATTAAATATGTGTATTGGTGAGATAGAAAATTATACTGGTTACAATATAGATAAAAGTTTGCTAACTGAAATAAATTTGCCTAAAAAAATTGTTTTTGAGTATAAGAAACAGACGATTGTTTTATATGCCGAACAAAATAAAGATTCTTTTAGTATTCTTACTTCTAATGGAAGAAAAAATATAATCACAGATAATATAGTTGAATATATTTCTAACAATCCTAAACAGTTTGTAAATGATAGTGTCGGCAACTATTCCGAAAAACTATTTAAAATGTATAATTTTAGCAAGCCTTTTGATGCGATGACTAAAAAATTTAATAATTCAGAAACTTGTAATTCAAAATAAATATTATAAATAGAATAATAAAAGAAAACCATCAATTTTAATATTGGTGGTTTTTGTAATATAAAACAAGGAGATGTTTCGGCTGGGCGGGAGTTTGTTAAAAACATATAAGCAAAAAGGTTTTATGGGTATATTAAAAATAGGAATTGAAATAGTTCTATTTCTATGGTATGCTTTATGTAATTAAACAAGAAATTAAAGCGTGTAGGAGTAAGAAAATGAATTTGCCAAGAAGATGTGGAAATATGTATATTAAGTTTAGCAAGGATACTAATCAACCTGAGTATGGTTTTGAGGTTCAAGATAATAAAATAAAAAGATTTATTCTTTTATCAGACAAAAATTTTGACACGATAGTTTTACCAAAATTGGTTGAAGATGTTAAGTTAGATATGCCAAGCATAAATGAAAAAAACTCTTGTGGGACTGTTGGGTTTATTACAAAAAGAGAATTGCGAAATTATATTACTGGAAGTGTAAAAATTTGCGATGGTTGTTTTAGAGGTTTGAAAGAGGCAAAAATTATTGTTCCATTTGAAAATTCAATAATGTTAGATTACGGTTCATTTGATAACGATGCCGATATTGATTTGGTGTTGCCATCTAACTTAACACTAAAGCAAATATATAGAATGTTTGATACTGGCTTTGATTACGAACACGAGAATTGGACGGTTGTCGGCGATAAGTCGATAGCTGGGAAGTTTGGGCTTGGTGGGTATGGTTATGATGATTATTCAATTATGGAATACAACGAAGAAGATTTAGACTATAAGGTGGCAAACTTTAAGGTAAGCCATTTAACCTTAAGCGACCAAGATACCCAAGCCGAAGAAGATGTTATGGAGTAGGGCTGGTACTCGTTATAATTGTTTTTGATTATGGAGAACGTGGTATGCAAAGTAGGTATAAAAATTACAAATTTAAAGTCGAAGAAAATGTAGATATGCGGACTTTAGAAGCATACCAAGCGGTTCGGATATACAAAAAGGATGTGGATGGCGAAATATTGTTGTTATCTTTGCATGGTGGCGGAAGTTTTTCGTTGTATTTAGAAGATAGATTTTTCAATCTAAATATTGATGATGAAACAAAAAGGGTTTCGTCTTTTGATGGAGAGTTAACTAGTAACAAAATAAAAATTATGAAACTAAAACTACCAAGTGTTATAAAAGACGCCATCTTAACTCTTAGTACTGAAGACAAATTATACCCAGGTACTGGAAGTTATATAGAATTTAACACCAGTAATATAATTTACGACCAAGAACAAAAAATTTTACAAATTGGCGACATTAATTCTGAAAATATAACGTATAAATTTTTTAACAATGCATATACCCAAATAAAAGATGGAGAATTATCAGGATTGATGTTTACCGAAATAGAATTATAATAAGCGTTCAATTGTGAAATACTCTCAAAATGTCGCAATTAGCATAAAATTATCATTAAAAGTGTCAATGTATGATGCCCTAGCGGGTTGTGATTATATTGGCACTTTTTTAATTATTTTTTAAAAATAATATTTTAAATCCGATTTTTGGGATTTCGGTTTTGTTATTATATGCGTGTAAGGAGAAAGATTATGGGCATAGACTATAACAAAATTAAAGCAATTACTAGTCAGGTGGTTAAGCAATATAATGGGTATACGTTTGATGTGGTGAAAAGCGGGTTGTCGTCTTCGGTGTATGTGTATATTCATTTTGATGGGGCAATTGTAACTTTAAGAATCTCTGACCACTACAATAATTGTGGGGTTAATTATGACGAAGAAATGGTGGCAGATAAGGTGAATGTAAACACTCTAAGGCGGACGCTAGAAAGTTTATGCAGAAAACTAAAAAGGAAAAGGGTTAAGTATCTGCTTAAAGTTGTAGCATCTCAATTAAAAGAGTCTGAAAGTTTTGAGATGTAGTATTGGTTGTGTGGTACAAAATGCGGGTTTGTTTTATGTTAACATTAAAGTTTGGGTAATTGTTTGTTATTGGCGATTATCCAATGAGTTGATGTTTGCGACTTTCAATAATAACATATTGCGGTGAAGTAATTTAATTTGAAACAAGTGTTGTGGGTGTGGTATAATCAAATGAGAAATTTGTGTGTGGCTATGTTTTGAAATAAATAACTTTGAATGTTTTATAAAATTTTTTAATTTTCTTTAAAGGAGAGCGAAGTGGCGTCAGAAAGCGATAAGAAAATAATTTTATTGTATGTGCTGGATATTTTAAAATATTATTCAGATTGTAACCATGTGTTAACATATGCGGATATTGTGGCTAAACTTGAAATGTTGTATGGAATTAGCCCAGACGTGAAAAGTGTGGCTCGGAATGTGGACACTTTGATTGATGCGGGGGATATAATTGAAAAGGTACACAAAAAGGGTTGTTATTTAGCAGAGCGAGATTTTGATGATGCCGAAGTGATGTATTTAGTTGATGCAATTTATTCGTCTAAAAGTATTTCGTCTAGAGAAGCGAAAATTCTTATTCAAAAGCTAATTAGGGGTAGAAATAAGTATGATGTGAAAAAATATAAGCACATATACAAGGTGGATGAGGTCTCTAGAAAGCGAAGTGCTGAAATGTTTAAAAATATTGAGGTTTTAGACCGAGCAATAGAGCAAGGCAAAAAAGTTGCGTTTCAATATAATGAGTATAATGCAATGAAAATGTTTACGCCAAGGGCTGACGGAAAGGTGTTTATTATGAACCCATACTTTTTGGTGAACAACAACGGCAAGTATTATCTGGTTTGTAATTATGATAAATACGACAATCTTGCAAACTACAAGGTCGAAAATATTAGTAACATTGAAATTTTAACTGATGATGTTAAGCCAATTAAGTCTTTACCGAATATGGAGAACTTTAAGCAAGACGCTTACATTAACGAACACATTTATATGATGGCGGGCGAATCGGTGGATGCAGTGATTAAATTAAACAACAAAAAAGCGATTAATGATGTTATTGATTGGTTTGGGGATAAGGTTAGGATAAAAGAAGCGGGCGAGGGAATTGAAGTTATGCTTAAGGTGAATGAGCAGGCGTTGGTTTATTGGGCGTTGCAATATGGCACTAGTGTTGAGGTTTTAAGTCCTGAAAGCACAAGAGAAAAAATTAGAGAGCAATTAAGTTTAATTTGTAATAAATATGGGGTGTAGTTATGAGTGAAAAAGATGAACAAGTAAATTCGGTATGGAGAGAGCGTTTAACGAAAGTGTTTGAAGAAACGCTTGACGAATTAACCAGTAAAACGGGAAGTGCGACAAAGTTTTCAGATATAGACCTAAAATGGTTTGGTGTGGCTGACCTTGACCCATTAATGCCAGAAGTGGTTAGTCTTGCAATAAAGTCTAAAACAATTGGGACGGCGATGATTCAAAAAAAGTTTATGATTGGTTATGCTAGAGCAGCGGAAATTTTAGACCAAATGGAGTCTTGCGGGTTTATATCTGAATTTAAGCCTGAAGGCAGAGATGTGTATATAACAATCGAAGAATACAAAAAGATATTTGAAAATGAGTAATATAAAGACCGCCTATTTGTGTATGGGCGGTCTTTTGTGATAATCTAAATATTAAAGGTGTGGTTAGTGTTACTCTATTTTGTGGTGGGGTGTTATAAGTGATTATTTTTACTTGTTGGGATTGGAGCTAAGTCGTTTTTTTATTTGGGTGCGGGTGTAGTAATTCAGGTATGTTGGGGTTGACAAAAGGAGGATGGTTTAGTATAATTTTTGTAGAAATATAAATTTATGCCACTAGAGGCTAGGATAGTTTGTTTGGCGTAAATTAGTGAGAGAATAGTTAACCGGGTAAGAGGGAAAAGTTATGGAGTTTTTTGAATTGCAAGACAAAGTTCGGAACTTTTTTGATTTGAAGTCCGAGTTGAAAAGAATAAGAAAGGAAGAAGTGGGGCATCGTGCGTTTGTGGAAGAATTTAACGAAGTGTGTGCCGACCTTTATTCGTATAAGGAATGTTTTACGGTTAATGCGAACAAATTTGTTAATGCGTGTGTAGAAAACCTTAATTCCGCTAACCAAGACTATTGGAAATTATCGTCTGACCTTAAAAATGAGGCGGTTCCAAACTATGGTGCGGTGCGTCAGTTTTATAAGGCGTATGCTGTTTGTGATGACAGAAGCATTTTACTTGTTGACCTTAAGTATATGTTGTTTGGCAACGAGAAAATAAACCCCGCCACGGGTGTCTCTGATTCGGCAAATGTGCAATTATTGCCCGCAATTGGAAATATGAGTAGTACCCCTTGTTTTATGAATGTGGAAACGGGCGAGTACACCGAGAAAGCGTTGTATAATGCGTGCTGGGAATGTATAAAAGATAAAATGAAACAACTAGAAAATTCAGATACAACCACTGAAGAGCGAGAATAAAAACAACCACCTATGGGAGATTTCCTGTGGGTGGGTTTTTTATTAACAAAAAGGTGAGATGGTTTAGTGTTGGGTGAGTTTGCTTGTGGGTTGAAACCAATATTTCTTGGCGTGTCTAAGATTTGGTAGAGTAAGATTTTTGTAATAAAATATCCTTGTTTTTTGGACACGGATATATTATAATAATATTAATGACTATAATAAATCTTAAAGCACAATTTGGGGTTTTGTTGGTTAAATAATTTTTATACAAAAGGGTATCAAGGAGAGAAATGGAAACAAAAGATTTATTTGAAGGTAAGGTTTTGCTTGTAACAGGGGGAACTGGTTCGTTTGGTAATACCGTAGTTCAAAGATTTTTAAAAACTAATATCAAGGAAATTAGAATTTTTTCACGTGATGAGAAAAAGCAAGACGATATGAGAAAAAAATACGGCAATGAAAAATTAAAGTTTTTTATTGGCGATGTAAGAGATCAAGCGTCTATAGTTCCTGCAATGAAGGGAGTAGATTATGTCTTTCACGCTGCTGCACTTAAGCAAGTGCCAAGTTGCGAATTTTTTCCAATTGAAGCAGTTAAGACAAATATTCTTGGGACTAACAATGTTTTGCAAACCGCTATTCAATGTGGTGTAAAAAGAGTGGTTTGCTTGTCTACAGATAAGGCGGCTTATCCAATTAACGCAATGGGTATTAGCAAGGCTATGATGGAAAAGGTTATTGTTGCAAATGCAAGAAACCAACATGACACTGTTATTTGTTGCACAAGATATGGAAATGTTATGTGTTCTAGGGGTTCGGTAATTCCTTTGTTTATTGACCAAATTAGGCAAGGCAAAGAGTTGACAATAACAGAACCTAAAATGACCAGATTTTTAATGAACCTAGATGAAGCGGTTGAACTTGTGTTATATGCTTTCCAAAATGGCAAACCTGGCGACCTATTCGTTCAAAAAGCAGATGCTTCTACAATTGGAGATTTGGCTCAGGCTGTTTCTGAGATGTTTGGTGGCAATGGCAAGTATAGAACAATTGGTATTCGTCATGGCGAGAAAATGTATGAAACCTTGCTTACAAAGGAAGAAGCATTTAAGGCTATTGATATGGGCGACTATTATAGAGTTCCTATGGATGCTAGAGATTTAAACTATGAACTTTATGAAGTGAATGGTTCGGATGTGAAAACACATCTTGGTGAATTTAATTCAGATAATACAAAACGATTAGATGTTGAAGGTATTAAAGAAAAGTTACTTACAACATCTTATGTTAAAAACGCACTTAAGGGGATTTTTAATGAATACTAAGCGGATATTGATTCTTGGTGCCAATGGTATGGCCGGCAGAACCATTTATACACACTTACATGAAAAGGGGTATGATGTGGTTGGACTAGCAAAAGATTCTAACGACCCCAATATTATTGCTTGTGATGCAACGGATTTTAAAAAATTAGACCAAGTTATTCTTTCTGGCGATTATGATGTGGTTATTAACTGTATTGGTATTTTAAATAAGTCTGCTGAAGAAAATAAGGAATTAGCGTTAGTATTAAATTCATTATTGCCACATCATTTAGCAAGCGTAACAAAAAATACAAAAACAAGAGTATTCCAAATGAGCACTGATTGCGTGTTTAGTGGACAAAAGGGTTCTTACACGGAAAAAGATTTGCCTGATGGTGCTACTTGGTATGATAGAACCAAAGCTATGGGCGAGTTGAATGACGATAAAAATTTAACTTTTAGAAACAGTATTGTGGGTCCTGATGTGAACATTAATGGTATTGGTCTATTTAACTGGTTTATGAAGCAACATGGAAATATAAATGGATTTACAAAAGCAATTTGGACTGGCGTAACTACAACCGAACTAGCGAATGCTATGGAAAAGGCAATTAATGCAAATGCAGTAGGGCTATTTAACTGTGTAAATAATTCAACTATTTCCAAGTATGAACTTTTAAACTTATTTAAAAAGTATATGAACAAAAGTGATATTTGTATAAATCCAGACGATAAATTTAGTTGCGATAAATCTTTAATTAGAACTAATTTTGATTTTGATTACACTGTTCCTAGTTATGAAGATATGGTAAAAGAAATGGCAAAGTGGATAAATAATCATAAAAATATGTATCCACATTATTCACAAGGGGAAAAACAAGATGAGTAAATTAAAAGTTGTTGTTTTAATGGGCACAAGACCTGAAATAATAAAATTAAGCGAAGTTATAAAAAAATGCGACCAATATTTTGATTTAGTTATGGTGCATACTGGTCAAAATTATGATTACGAACTAAACGAAATATTTTTTAAGGACCTAGGCTTAAGAAAACCGGATTATTACCTTGGAGTTGTTGGTAATAACTTGGGGCAAACCATGGGAAATGTTATTGAAAAAACATACAATATGCTTCTTGAAACCAAGCCAGATGCGTTTTTGGTTTTGGGTGATACAAATTCGGCACTTGGAGCAATTGCAGCAAAAAGACTAAAGGTGCCAATTTTTCATATGGAAGCGGGGAACCGTTGTTTTGATGAAAACCTTCCAGAAGAAATTAACCGAAAAATTGTTGACCATATTTCAGATATAAATATGCCTTACACTGAACATGCTAGACGCTATTTACTAAACGAAGGGCTTAAGCCAGAGCAAACTTTTGTTACTGGTAGCCCAATGAAAGAAGTTTTAAATTTGTATGGTAAGCAAATAGAAAATAGTGATGTATTAAAGCGATTAGGCTTAGAAAAGAACAAATATTTCCTTGTGTCTGCACACAGAGAAGAAAATATAGATAATGAAGAAACCTTTTTTGAATTAATGAACAGCATAAATAAAATTGCAGAAACCTATGGGTTGCCTGTAATTTATTCTACGCATCCACGAACTGCTAAATTTATTGAAAAGAGAAACTTTAAGTTCCATCCATTAGTTAAAAACTTAAAGCCTTTTGGTTTCTTTGATTATTGCAATTTGCAACTTAATAGTTATTGTGTGCTTTCAGATAGTGGCACGCTAGCAGAAGAAAGTGCAATTTTAAAATTTCCTGCAGTTTCGCTTAGAACTAGCACTGAAAGACCAGAAGTATTGGATAAAGGTGCATTTGTTTTAGGTGGCGTGAAGGAAAAAGATGTT
Organism: uncultured Eubacteriales bacterium; assembly: GCA_900556185.1. Taxonomy (GTDB): domain Bacteria; phylum Bacillota; class Clostridia; order Christensenellales; family UBA1242; genus UMGS1908. Next base: position 19,170 of record USNN01000001.1, on the reverse strand, counting down.
CTTCAAGCAGTAGAACTATCTAAAAAAATGAGTGATAACAATGAAATTATGTATCCAGCTTTAGACTATGTAGACGATAACACATCAGTTAAAGTCGTAAAATTAATTCAAAGTTACACAAAAATTGTCAATATGAACACATGGAGAAAATATGACTAAGAAAAAACTTTTAGTTGTTGATTATAAGTTTTGTTTGGGTGGCGTTGGAATTGCTGCTGCAAACCTAATTAGTAACTTAAGTGAAGATTATGATATAGACCTTCTTTTGATGGAAAAAGGGGGCGTGCTAGAAAACAGATTGCCTCAAAATGTAAATATAAAGTATGTGTCTAATAAACTTGCTAAATATTACTATTTAACAGTAGCAGAGTTTTCTAATCAAGAAAAAAATATATTCAAAAGACTTTTTAGGTTGTTTATAGGTGCCTTGGGTCGTTTTGGATTGTGTAATGGCTTAACAAAGCGTCTTGTTAAGAAAGAATTCAAACATTACCCACATTATGATTGCGTTATAAATAACGATATGGATAGCGGTAGCAAAGGGGCAGGTGGATTATGCCATATGTCTAGCATGTATGGGGTTAAGGCTAATAAGAAGTTTTTGGTTATTCACGGTGATTTTGTTGCTAATAATTACGATAAAAAGTTTTTTATAAAAGAATACTCTAAATATGATAAAATTATTTCTGTAAGTGAAAGTTTAAATAACCAAATGTGTGAGTTGTTCCCACAGTATAAAGATAAACTTATTGGCATTTTAAACTTTCAGGACGACAAAAACATAATTAAAATGGCTGAAGAACAGCCACAAGTAAATATGGATAAGTCGCTAATTAATTTGGTGTCTGCTTCTAGGCTTACTGAATTAAAAGGCTATATGCGAACATTAAATGTAATAAAAAGACTAGTTAGTGAAGGTATTAATAATTTTTGCTGGCACATACTTGGTGATGGTGAACAGCGAGCAGAAATAGAAAACTTTATTAAAGAAAATAGGTTGGAAAATTACATTAAGTTATATGGCACTCAAAGTAACCCGTTTCCATATTTTAAGGAAGCGGATATGTTGATGCTTAATTCGTATCATGAAGCTGCTCCAATGGTTTATGGGGAAGCACTAATGCTTGGCACTCCAATATTTACCACAAGGACTATAAGTGCGGATGAACTTGTTGGCGATTATGGTTGGGTGGTAGATAATAACGAAGATGCAATTTACGATGGGTTAAAGAAGATATTGCAAAATACCGATATGATTACTGAAAAGAAAGTATTAACTAGTAATTATGTTTATAACAATTCTGATATCAAAAGAAAATATGAGGAAATAATATAAATTTTATGAAAATATTGTTTATAGTGGACAAGTATTATCCAGAAAGTAGTGCAAATACAGTTTGCTCTGAAAAAATAATTAAATACCTGCAGGAACAAGGTAATCAGGTGGATGTCCTTACAGAACTTGTATGTAATGATGGTAATGACTTATATAGTTATAATGGTAGCAAAGTAATTAAGTTTAAAACATACCACAACAAAATGTTAAGGTGCTTTGGGAAATTGTTTAAAGCTAAGAACTGGGAAGATTTTCCTAAATTGTTTAAGTTTGGAGCTGGAACATTGTATAGACTTACACACCCAACACGAATAAACACTCAATACAATTCATTTGACCTTGTTAACTATAATAAAATTGCAAAGCAAATAAAAAATGTTGGTGGCAGTTATGACATTATTATGAGTGTTAGTTCGCCATTTGCTTTGCAGGTTTTGGCGGTTAATTTAATTAAGCGTGGTGTAGCAAAAAAATGGTTCCCTATATTTTTAGACCCATTTGTGTATAATAAGGTACTTAAAAAATCTAAAATTGATTATAGAAAGAAAGTTGCAGAAAATGTATTGTCTGTTGCAGATACTATATTTGTAATAGAAGGTGTTATGGCTGAAAATAAGAGACAAGGCTATAACCCAGAGTATCATAACAAAATAATTGAAATTACAATTCCTAATCTTAAAAAAGATGATAATAACCATATTGCATTAAACCAAAAGTTGGATAAGATTGTTTTGACTTATGCGGGGTTGTTTTACAAAGATATAAGAAACCCACAGATTATGTTTGAAATAATTAAAGAATTGCCTGCAAGTTATGAATTACATATATATGGTGAAGGGTGTAATGATTTAATAAATCAATATGTGAATTATGATAATCAAAAGTTTAAGTATTTTGGCAGGGTTGAGCACTCGGTGTGCTTGAATAAGTTATTTAATAGCAATATATTAATTAATTTAAGTAATACAATAACAAATCAAATGCCAAGTAAGGTGTTTGAATATATAAGTTATGGTAAGCCTATAGTTAATTTTTATTTTAGTGAAAACGATATTAGTTTAAAATATTTTAAAAAATATCCATTGGCTTTTAATATTAATTTAAACAATTATACAAGCGAAGATATAGAAAATTTAAAAGCATTTTGTGAAAAAAATAAAAATGTCTGTCTTAATTTTGAAGATGCTACTGAGAATTTAGTTGAATATAGAGTAGAGAATATTTGCAAAAATATGTATGCTAATATATTGAAAAATATGGATAATTAGGTATACAGTTAATTTGCTGAATTTAGGGAGTGATAAAAACTGATGAATGTAAGTGGGTCAAGAACCAATAAAGCAACAAAAAATATGATAGCGACAATGATATTTTACATAGTTAAAGTGTTATTATTGTTTTTTGTTAGAACTATTTTTATTAGAGTTTTTGGTGTTGAATACTTAGGGTTAAATAGTATATTTTCCAATGTTTTAACGATTTTGTCGCTGGCTGAACTTGGAATTGGTAGTGCAATAGTCTTTAGTATGTATAAGCCTATGGCAGAAGGCGATACGGAAAAATTGAAGTCGTTATTAAATTTATATAAACGCTTTTATTTTACTATTGCAGTTATTGTTTTATGTATTGGGTTGCTATTAATCCCGTTTTTATCAAAAATAATAGATGTTAGCACAATTGGGAATTTGAATATTGTTATTCTTTATTTGATTCCGCTAAGCAGTACTGTTTTAAGTTATTTAATGGCTCATAGAAGGGCTTTGTTATACACAAGTCAAAATCAATACATTGAAGTAACATTGACATTAATAACTAATGTATTGTTGGCTATCTTGCAGATTATTGTTTTATTGACAATAAAAAATTATTACATATATTTATCTCTAAATTTGATTATCGCCGTTGTTGAAAGTGTTTCTGTATATGTTATAACAAAAAGAATGTTCCCAGAAATAAAAGGGAATGCAGTACAATTAGATAAACAAACTAAAACTGATATTATAAAAAATACTAAAGCAATGTTTTTGCATAAAATTGGCGGAGTTACCCTTAATGCAACAGATACACTGATAATGCAAATAGCTATAGGTAGTTTGGTTATTTCGGGTATTTTCTCAAATTATTTACTTATTTATACTTCATTGGTAAGTGTCGTTTGTATGTTAATTGAAGCTGGGCAAGCCAGTGTCGGCAATCTAATTGCAACGAATGACAGAGGTTATGTTCATACAATATTTAATAAATTAAATTTTATTTATGGTTGGCTTATAAGTTTTTGTGCAATTTCATTATTGTGTTTGTATAATCCATTTATATCAACCATTTGGGGGGCTCAAAATACATGGGATATGTGGTTTGTGCTTGTATATGCTTTAACCTTTTATACCAATATGTCTAGACAGTTGGTCGTTTCTTTTAAAACGGCTGCGGGTATTTTTAGGCAAGATAGATTTGCTCCAATTATAGAAGCATTATTAAATATAGTGGTGTCTTATATATTGGTTAAACTATGTGGTCCAATTGGTGTAATTTTGGGTACTTTGATTAGTTGTTTGTTAGTGCCATTTATTTACTCTCCACTTATGTTATATAAACATTATTTCAAAATGTCAGTTAAAACTTATTGGTTTAGATTTGTAAGGTATTTTTTAGCGACTGTTATATGCGGGGCGCTAACTTACTTTGTTTGTGGGCTTATTCCTAGTGGTGGAATTGGCTGGCTACTTATTAAGTTTGTTGTTTGTGCTATTGTTCCTAATTTGTTGCTGTTGTTGTGTTATTTCTGGACGCCAGAGTTTAAGCAATGCGTTGCATGGGGAAAGGAACTTATAAGCAGTTTTAAAAACCGAAAGCATAAGGTGGCTATGAGTGGGGGTATTGAGCAAGCAGTAGATAATGCGATTATTGAAGCTGAAGTTTTAGCGGGCGAGTCTACCGAAATTGTTGGCGAAGAATTGCAAAACGAAGTGGTAGCGGGCGAGATTGATTCTTTAGGCGAAGGAATGGATGAAAATAACTCAACTGAAACTTTGCCAAGTGAAGACGTTGTTTCTGAGAATAAAGATATTAAAATAGCGAGCGATGACGCAACGACCGACGATAAAGACAATTAATTAAAAAATAAAAACATATTGAACGAAATTGTTTTGGTTCAATATGTTTTTTGTTTTGAAAAAAATTTTATTTTGTTATTTTAGGCTTGAGAGTTTAGTTGTCATCGAACTCTGGTGGGAAGTTGTCGGTGGTGTTTTCGTAACCATTTTTGATGATTATAAATTTAAAATGGTCGTATAGGTTATTAACTGAGTCGTCCATCGCTTCGTAGGTTTTTAGTGATTTATTGTTATCTGACACAAGTTTATTGTAGTTAAGTTTTTGTCGCAAACTCATTTTGTCATCACGGTGGGTGTATAAAATGGTTTTAAACTCCATTTCGTAGCGAGATAGTTCTGGAAACATCTCTGTCATTTCTGCCACATGGTAGGCTCGTTTGTTTTTATTGTGTTCTCTGAATATGTTTAATAGCGTGGAACGAAAGGCTAGCAAGTTGTCTTCTTGTTCTTCGTCTTGTGTGTATTCTAGCAATATGTCGGTGAATGTGACCAGATTTGCAACAGTATGCTCAACAATAAGTTCTCCTTTTGAGTTATGTTCTGATAGTAGTTTTGCTTTTTTCATAAAAAATTTACCCCTTTACCCTTTAGTTAGTTTATTATACTATGAAGCGATGGTTGTGTCAAGAGAGGCGTTAAAAGTAAGTCAGTTTGGTTGGCGTGTTGATGTCGATTTCGCCAAATTTAAAATTGGCAAATAATAGACAAGTTTAATATTTCTGTATAATTGTTTAAGGTTTGGTGCATTTTGTTTGTTGATTGTTTTGCGAATAAAACAAACTGGTGGTAAAATAATAAGTATAATAATGGAGGTATATATGGAAACAAATTTGTTTAAAAAGATTAAGTGGGATAGCATTATTTTATCTATACTTATGCTTGCGGTTGGTGTTTTATATGTAGTGTTACCAAGCAAGGCTGGTGATGTTACCATTACTGTATTTGGCATTATGCTAATTGTTGCTGGGCTTGTGTCTTGTGTTAGATATTTTATGTATGATAGATTTTTGTCTGACCACATTTTAGTTATTAGCATTGTTATGCTTGTGCTTGGAATATTCACGCTTATTTACCCAAAATCTATTCAAGCGATACTAACTATTGTGTTTGGGTTAATTATTGTTATTGACTCTATTAGTTCTATTTGTGATAGTGCGTATCTATTAAAAGCTAAGGTCTATGACGGCATTATTTTAATGATTTTGTCTATAATTACTGCGATTCTTGGCGTGATGGTTATGTTCTCTAATTTTGAGAGTGTTATGGTGTTTGCTGGTGTGTCGCTAATTATTGATGGCGTTAGAAAACTTGTTACCACAATTGTATTTAGTGTGAAAGTAACCAAGGCTAAAAAACAATTTGTTAAATCTGTAAGTGAATATTTAGACAATTAAAATTAAAACTCTTTACCTGAAGATGGGGTAAAGAGTTTTTTATTGTTTGTAATAAATTATTACAATGACTTTCAACTGGCTTTCGCTTGAAAAATTTTATGATTTTGAGTTTTTGAATATATGATAGTTTTTAGTTTGGGGTGAATTTAGGAGAATAGTCAAGGGCGAGAGATTATTTGAATAGTTTGGTGCTGGAAAAGACTACTCGGTCGGTTAGGGCTTGCATAACTTTTTTAAGGTGAGTGCGTGGGTCAAAAATTTCTGGGTTTTCGTTAAAACTTGTTCGCAAGGTGGCGGTGAAGGTTAGTCTTAGGTCTGTATCCACATTAATTTTGGATATTGGGGTGGTGGTAGCCATTTTGTGAAGGTCTTCGTGGCTAATACCTTGTGCATTTGTTAGTTTTCCGCCAGATTTTAGGTAGTTGGTTTTTAGTGTGTCGTCTACGCTACTAGCGCCGTGGCAAACTAAAGGGTAGTCGGCTGGAATTAGTTTTTCAATTTCCGCTAAAATTTCGTAATGGATTTTTGGAGTTGTAGTGCCTTTATTTATGCCGTGGGCGGTGCCGATTGCAACTGCTAGGCTATCTACTTTTGTTCTTTTTATGAAGTCCAATACTTGGTTTGGGTCGGTTAGGTAGTGTGCGTCTGACGATACATTATCTTCGGTGCCTTTTAATCTTCCAAGTTCTGCTTCAACCGAAATTTTGTGGCGGTGAGCCATATTAACGACTTTAATGGTCTTATTTATATTTTCTTCGTATTCTAGGCTAGATGCGTCTATCATTACAGACGAAAAGCCTGCTTTAATACATTCGGCAATTAGGTTTAAATCTTTGCCGTGGTCTAAATGCAATGCCACTGGGGTAGGCAGGTCTTTAGTTTCATTTTTAACCATATCTACAAGGTTTTGAGCCCCAGCGTATTTAATGGCAGACTCGCTTGCTTGCAATATTACTGGGGTGTTGGTTTGTTTTACGGCTTCGACTACCGCTTTTATTGTTTCTAGGTTATATATATTATATGCCCCAATTGCATAGCCATTTTTTCGGGCGTCTCTTAACATTTTTATTGTGTTTGTATACATAGGATTCTCCTTATGTATTAATTATACCCATAGTGTTTTGTTTTAGCAAATGAATAAACAAAATTATTGACGGCAATAATTAAAAAGAACCTAAAAAAAAGTTGCGTGTTGGCGGTGGTTAAGTTTATAATTATGGTATAAATTATTTATTAAGGAGTTATTATGACAAGAGTTAAACTTGGTATTAATGGTTTTGGAAGAATTGGTAGTATGCTTCTTCGTGCTACAATTAAATACAATCTTCCTATTGATGTGGTTGGTATAAACGACCCATTTATGAGCCCAGACTATGCGGCTTATATGCTAAAATATGACACCATTCATGGCACTTTTGATGGCACAATTGAAGCGGGGGCTGACTTTATTAAAGTAAACGGCAAAAAAATTATGTTCTTTGCTGAAAAGGAACCAGAAAATATTCCTTGGGGCAAAATTGGTGCTGAATATATTGCCGAAGCAACTGGCAAGTTTACCAAAAAGGAAGATGCAGAAAGACACCTAAAAGCGGGTGCTAAAAAAGTGGTTATTACTGCTCCTGGTAAGGGTGGCGTGCCTGTATTTGTTATGGGTGTTAACCATACTGATTACAAAAAAGGTATGGATATTGTTTCTAACGCAAGTTGCACAACAAACTGCTTGGCTCCACTTGCAAAGGTTATTAACGAAAATTTTGGCATTGAAGAAGGTTTAATGACAACCGTTCACTCTATTACCGCAACTCAACTAACTGTTGATGGTTCTTCTAAAAAGGACTGGAGGGGTGGTAGGGCTGCTGGCGGTAACATTATTCCATCTAGCACAGGTGCTGCTAAGATGGTAGGCGAAGTTATTCCAGAACTTAACGGCAAACTTACTGGTATGAGTTTTAGAGTGCCTACTCTTGATGTGTCTGTTGTTGATTTAACTTGCAGACTTAAAAAGGCTACAACCTACGAAGAAATTAAGGCTGTTATGAAAAAAGCGTCTACTAGTGCAAAATACAAGGGCATTATTGGATACACAGAAGATGCTGTTGTTTCGTCTGACTTTTATGGCGAAGTTTGCACCAGCGTGTTTGACGCATCTGCTGGCATTATGCTAAACCCTAACTTTGTCAAACTTGTTGCTTGGTATGACAACGAATGGGGTTATAGTTGCAAAGTGCTAGATCTAATTTTATATATGGCAAGCAAAGGCTAAAAATATTTCACCGCTAAGGGATAACCTTGGCGGTGGTTTTATTTGGGGTATTGACTTAAGATTTTAATAATCGTGAGTTTGCGGTTAATGCCACAATACTTGGTAGATTATAATAATGTGTCTTCAGTTCATGATATTCTTCATCTTCTTGTTGCTGTCTTAATTGTTCTTCAAGTCTTGCAAGTTTTTCTTCTAGTTTCTCAGTCTTGTCGTTTTCCTCTTGCTTTGGTTGTTCTGCAACTTTATCTTTACTATCCACAAAATTAAAAACACTTGAAATTGTATTCGCTGAATTTTGTTTTGCTGTGTAGTTAAGGTGGCTATAAATATTCGCAGTTGTGCCGAAATTAGCATGACCAAGCCATTCTTGTATTTGTTTCATAGGAACACCATTTTTAAGCATTATACTTGCACAAGAGTGCCTTAGGTTGTGAAAACGAATATGTCTTAATTGATTTCGTTTAATAATTTTTATAAAATTATGAGTTAATCTATTTTGCAAAATTAGTCTATCAAGCTTATCCACACAAACATAATCCGAATATTTTTTGTTATAACTTTTTCCAAGCATTTGTTTGTTGACTTCAATAAGAGCTTTTTGTTTAAGCAGTAGTTCTTCCGCTTGTGGCAAAAGTGGTAATGTTCTATTGCTGGTCTTTGCTTTCATTTTTCATAGAGTGTTCTATAAAAAACTTCAATATGATATGGTTTCAAGTCTTTAAGTTTAATTCGCATATTTTTGAAATTGGAAACATTATAGAAAATATAAAAGTAGCACCAACAAATGAACAAGCAAAAATAAAAGATATGCTTGTAAAAATAGATTTTAATAATGGTAGTGTTATTGATTATTTTAGACATTTGGCACTAGCTCTAGTCGATAATTATGAAAAAGAAACTCAAATAGAAGAACAAAAGATACAAGAAGAATTAGGTAAAAATATAATAAAGAAAAATTAGATGAAATTGTTAAAGAAAAACTAGAAGAAGTTGCAAGTGCGACCACGCCAAGCAAAAAGCACCGTAGCCGAATTACAAGCATCATTTTGCTTTTTGTTAACCTATTTTTAGTGTATATTTTAGCGTCTAACCTAATTAAGAGTGCGGACGATGCAAGTTTATCTAATCTTATTGATGTTCAAGGTGGCAGGCTTAATTATTTGTGGTGGACAATTTTATGCTTTATTATTGTTACGGTTGCAGATACTCTGCTAATTGCCCTAATTTTAAAAACAACAACGAAAAAGTTTAGGTTTGGGGTGTCGTATCAGGCAAGTAGTCTTGGAAAATATTACGAAGCCATTACGCCACTAAACCTTGGCGGGCAACCTGCACAAATTGTGTATTTATCTCAACACAAGGTTTCACCCGGCGTTGCAACCAGTATTCCTATAATTAGGGTTACGCTTATAAATTTTGCTACTATTTTTGTATCTATATTTTTGTTTGTGGTGCATATTCCAAACATTACGGGCGGAAATGGATTTATTAACATTTTAATTGGCATATTAGAAATTTTAGCGTACATTGGGCTTATATTAAATACCTTGTATTTTCTTGCTATGTTTATTATTGCAAACAGCAAGGTTGTGGGGCGAAGTTTAGCCCGAACTATGGTTAAAGTGGGCTATAAGTTGCACATATTTAAAAACTACCGCACAGCATACAAAAAAATTATTAACCAAGTTAGCGAGTATAGAAGTAGTATAGACTATCTAAAGCGACATATGGTTACATTATTATTATCTGTTGTGTTAGTTATAGTTGAGGTGCTTGCACTTGCGTCTATTCCATTTTTTGTAACCCTTGGGCTTACCGATATAACTTTTGCATCTAACTATGCCTTTTTTGAATTTTGGGGTGAGTGTTTAATTAAGTATTATATTTGTTATTTTGCATCCGCTTACATTCCTTTGCCTGGGGGCACGGGTATGATGGAAATATCTTTTGTTATTTTGTTTAGTTCTATTATAGGACCAAACTTTGTGGTGTGGGGATTTTTAATTTGGAGATTTGCAAGTTATTATATGACAATTATTCAAGGCTTTATTTTAAGCATAACCAACTTGCTAGCCAGTTGCTTTAAAAGGAAAGTCCAAGAAATTAAAGTAGGTAAATAATTTTGCCTACTTTTTTTATTTGGTGTGTATAAAATAACGAACGGCGGTTATCATTAGTTTAGAAATTTAAAGGAGTTCGTTATGAAAAATAATAGTCAATCATTATCAAAAAGGATAAAGGGGTTTATAAAAAGAAATAGTTATTCACTTTTAGTTGTGGGGTGTGCGTTTTTCTTGGCACTTAGTTTAGGTATTACTGCAATTGTAAGAGCTAATAATGCTAAAAAGAAAGTTCCGATAGATGACCCACAATCAGAAGTCGTATCTACCAATCCGCCAGAATCACAAGCAACTGCAAGTGAACAAATTGTGTTTGAGTTTCCGCTAAAAAATTATACACTAGGTCACACATATTCAGAAACCAAACTTGTCAAAAATGAAACGCTTGGCGAATGGACAACTCACCTTGGTGTAGATTTTGTTGCAACCGATGACACTAATGTGTATGCGTGTTATGCTGGTGTATAGACTATGATAATTTAACTGGCACAGTTATAACTATTGAACACGCAGACGGGTTAACTACGGTGTATTCTTCGCTTGGCTCTGACGTTGCCGTTAAAGTCGGTCAAACCGTTAATAAGGGTGACGTTATTGGCACGGCGTCTAACTCTAGTATGAGTGAAAGTAAACTAGGCAATCACATTCATTTAGAAACCTATAAAGATGGAAACCCTGTAAACCCAATGACCTATTTAGGTGAAAAGTAAAAAGAAAAGAGTAGAGAAAATTCTCTACTCTTTTGCGATTTGTTCTTGCGCTTTAATGTGGGCAAGTGTGCTATTTACTTCCTGTTGAAGTTTTTGATAAATTTTGCCAGTGCTAACTCTAATTTCTGCCAAAGTTTTGCTGGCTTCTGGAGTTAATTTTGCACTTTGATAAATGTGATTTACAATAGTTAGGTATTGGTTGGTTAAATCACAAAACTTTACAAGTGTGGCTACAGAATCTATGCTTGTGTCATTAATAAACTTCATCGCGTAATAGTCGTTAATTATATCTTGCATAGATGGAACAAATTTTTGACGAGACAAACCTTTTTTTTGTGCTTCAATAATTCCGTTTCGTGCAGATACCAAAAGTGAAAAACTCATGCCGTTTGGGCAGGTGATAATATCGGTATTTCTTTCCATAATTTCCCCCTTGATTTTACTTCGCTTTATTATATTTTTAGTATATCATAGGTGTTTTTAATTGTCAATATTGACCTTTGTTTTGGGTTGTAAAAATTTTTGCAAAATGTCTAAAGTGGGCAATTTCGTTTGACTAAATAATTTAGTTTAGTATATACTAAGTGTAATTAAAATTGACCAATGATAAGGTGGGAGAAGAAAAATTGAGTAATAGTGAAGTCACAAAACTTAATAATGCTGGAAGCAAGTCTTCTGCCAACATAACACTAATTAAGCCAGACGAAAGGCTTATTAAAAAAGAAGAAAAAAGTGTGGTTGTCCGAACGGTTGAAGGAAAGCTTGTTAGAAGAACCGCTAGTAGTGGCATTTTGCCAGAAACTTTTGGCTTTATGGAAGAAGGCGAAGTGTTTGTCGCTGAAACCGATAAGGATATAACCGTTTTAGATAAAAACGAGCAAAAAAAGGTTAGGTTAAAGCACCCAGAAGAAGAAGTAATTGAAGACGAGATAATAGAAGACGAACCAGAGGTGGAACTAACCGAAGCCGACCTAAATAAAGAAACACCAGCCCAAATTGAAGCCGAAAAAGAAGCCAAGGAAGAAGCTAGAGAAGAAAAGAAAGAGAGGCTTATGAGTAAATATGCTTTTCTTGAAAGGTTAGAGCGGGGCGAGAGAGTTGGTGGGTTTAACGAGCAAAATTCTAAACCTATGGAAGCCGTTAACACCGATTTAGTAGAGGAAATTGAGGACTCATCGGCAGAGCCAGAAGTGGAGCCAGATAAAGATGTGGTGGCACTAGAAAACGCCGTTACCGATGATAAATATAACCGAACAATTGGCAATAGTTCTAGTAAGGGTGTGCGTTCGGGTGAAACGGGTACGCATATAACCAGCACCGCCATAAACCCAAATGAAAAACCAAACCTAAAAGGCACCGCTATAGCAGATGGCTTAGTTGGCAATAGTTCAGTTGCAGTTGATTTGCCTAAGGCTGAACCAGTGGTAGTTAAAAAGCCTAAAAAGAAACGAAAACCACTAAAGCCATGGGTTGTTGCACTTAGCCTTGCCAGTATTTATATTATTGGTATGCTTGTATACTTTTTTGTTGGGTTTAACTTTAGTAAGAAAAAAATTGACCTTGTTTTATATTACATTAGCATTGGTGAAAATGCAAAACTTGAGTATTATGATGGTGAGCACTTTAATTCTAGAGAAATGCTAATGACCTACTATTATAGTGACGACCGAATTGAAACAAGTAACCTAAGTGAATCTAACTTTGCTGAAACTACCGTGGGTATGGGTTACACCTTAAATAAGGGTAACATAAGTGCTTTGTGGGTGGATAGTTTTAAAAACGCAGAGTCTAGGTCGGTTAAGGTTAAGTTTGTTTATAATAACCTTGTTTGCTATGTTCCTGTTACAATTTATAGAAACAAGCTTACAAATGTTACAAAGCAATTTAATATAACATCATTAGAAGCAGGGCTGGAAATTAACCCAACACTATTTGCTGAATATACAAATAAAGTTATAAGCAGTAATGGCGGTTCTCCTATAACTGGTGTGCTAGATGGCAGTAAGTATACCCTTAAACTAAATTATGAAGGTAACACTTACGACTTAAAAGCATTAGGCTACGAAAAGAACAATAAGTACACCTTGCCAGCAACAATTGGCGAAACAACAATAGACTACACAAGTTCACATATTTCATTATATGCAGAAATACCTAGCGATGGGTTTAATCCATCTAAAATGCTCATGCTTTATAGTTAAAATTTCTCCACTAAATTTAGTGGAGATTTTTTATAAAAATTTTTAAAATATAGTGAAAGTTTTAAATTTTTATGTTATTATATTTTAGTAAAAACAATAAGGAAGGAATTTATGAAACAAATATCTTATGTAATGGTAAAACCAGAATTTGCTAACGACCAAAGAGTTATAGACGAAGTTAAAGCAAGACTAAAAGCAAACGGAATTGAAATACTTGATGAAGGCTTTATTAGATACGATAAAAGCCGTGCTAAAAGACACTATCATGAACACATACACCGAGAATTTTATCCAAAACTAGAAGCATACATAACAGGCGACAAGGCTTATGGAATGAGAGTAGAAGGCGAAAATGCAATTGCTGTTATTAGAGAATTAGCAGGACCAACCAATAATCCTGAAGCTGGGTCAATTAGGTATGATATTCCAAAAATGCTGGGTAAGGAAATGAGAATGACCGAAAATGTTATTCACTCATCAGATAAGCCTGAATCTGCAAAATTAGAACTAGAAATATTCGATGAATTACTTAACGAATCTGAAGAAGAAATATAAATAAAAAGCATTATCCCAATGAATTGTCTCATAAAAGCGGACAGTTTAAAACGGGTAATGCTTTTTAATTTTCTTTTAATTTTTTAGTTTTTCAACGCCAAGCAATGATGAGGTGTGGTCGGAAGCGTATTCTGGGTCGGTGTATATTGTGCTTTTTGTTTGTTTCATTAATTGCTTTAGTTGGTCTTTGTTTTCTTTAGACTGTTTTTTTTCGGCTTTTAATATAGCCTTGTCTTTAAATAGTTTATCTAATTGTTTTTGTAGTTTTACATTCTCTTTTATAGAATGGGCTTCTAGTGTGTTTAATTTCTTTAGTTCTTGACGGAGTTCTTTTATTTCAGACTCGGTTAATATGGTGCTGTTTTCTGGGTATGGGTCGGAGTTTAAACCAGAAACAAAGTTTACAATGTCAGTTAATGCGTTTGGTCTTCGTATTTTGTTTATGTATTGCTCAATCTTATCTAAAATTTGTGGGTTTTTAGATAAATATTCAACAATTAATTCCACTGGGAAATATTTGCTAACTCTTATGCACGCGTTATTTGAAGACAGATACATCATATTATCGTATTCTTGTTGGGCAAGTTTATCATTTAAAATTAAAACCTTGCGTTTATTTAGTGCTTCATTTAATACAGTTGCACCACATTTTCCCACAATGCAATCACTAGCACTCATTATAACATCTATATTATTAACAAAGCCGTAGTTGATTATTTTGTGGTTTGTTTCGGTGTTTTCTATTATATTATTAATTCTTTTGTAGGCTTCTTTGTTTTTGCCGTTTACCACTATAATTTGAATAGGGCTATCAATTTTTAATAATTTTTTAAGTATCTTATCGCTACCACCAAAACCGCCACCGCCAATAGATATAAATACGGTAAACATATTTGGGTTTATATTAAGCATTTTTCTTGCGGTGGTTTTGTCTATTTCTACCGAAAACTCTTTTCTTACTGGTATTCCTAGTGGCACAAGTTGGCTAGGTTTATAACCCTTAAACTCAAGTTGAGGGTGTAATATTTCTGTTGGAGTTATAAGGTAGTCTATGCCAGTAGCACATTCGTGGAATGGGTGCACGGTGTAGTCGGTTAATAAACTAACTGATTTTGCTGGAATAACAAATCGCTTTTTTAGGTTGGTTATCATAATACCACTATAAAAGTGGGTGCCGATAATAACGTCTGGCTTAAAACTATAAATATCGTTTATAAGTAGAGGTGTTTCATATTCTAGCCAGTTTTGAGCGATACTATTATTTTTTTCTAGCGGGTCAATTAGTTGCATATTTCTAAACACAAGGTTATATAGTGGCAAAGCGTATTTGCACGCATTTAAGTAGCCATCATTAATAAAGCCAACTTTACCTGGTTTGCCGTATGCTTTAAATATATCTATAACTTTAACAACGTTATTTTTGTCTTCTTCTAATTTTTCACGCAATGCTTTTGCCATTGAGTTATGACCTTCGCCTGCGGTTACTGTAATTATTAAGTATTTTCGCATTTTTAATCCTAAAATTTTGTAGTGTTCTTATTATTATACAAAAAACTCGTTTATATTGCAAGCATTTTAAAAATCTGGAAATTTTAAATTGATAACAAGCAAGTCGTTGTGGTATACTAACCATAGGAGAAACTTATGGAAAACACACTTTTTATTATAGACGGAAACAGTATATTATATAGAGAATATTATGCTTTGCCTGGGCTAACCAATCGTCATGGCGAATACACGGGGGCTTTGTTTGGTTTTAGCAAGGTTATAACTGAAATAATAACAAAATATAGCCCAAAGTATTTAGCGGTTGCCTTTGATGCCGGCAAAATTACTTTTAGAAATGGTATTTATGATGGTTATAAAGCCACAAGGAAGCCTATGCCAGAAGACCTAAGAAGTCAAGTTGAGCCAGTTAAGAGTATGCTTAAAACTATGGGTGTTAAAATAGTTGAAAAGCAGGGTATTGAAGGTGATGATGTTATTGGTAGTTTGGTAAATACCTTTAAACATATAAACAAAGTTATTGTTACTGGAGATAGAGATAGTTACCAACTTGTGGATAAAAACACAGTTGTATATTTAAACAAAAAAGGCTTAAGCGATATAAAAATACTCGATGAAGCCGAAATATTTAATATGTTTAATTTAACGCCTAGCCAGATGGTGTATGTGAAAGCGTTGCAAGGGGATACATCAGATAATATTCCTGGGGTTAAAGGCGTTGGCGAAAAAACTGCCCTTAGCCTTATATGTAAATATGGTTCATTAGATGGCGTTTATGAAAATATTTCTAGTATTACGGGTAGTTTAAAAGAAAAACTTGAAACCTACCGTGATGACGCTTATATGAGTTTAAAACTTGCTAAAATTAAGTGCGATGAAGACCTTGGTGTTAGTCTTGAAGACTTAGAAGTTAAATTCCCATTTAGTAAGGAAGTTAAAGAACTATTTTTATATAATGACTTTAAATCTCTTTATAAAAGAGATGATATATTCGAAACTAGCGAAGCAACAAACGAAGTTAGAATTAACAAAGTTAACCTAGTTAGTTTAGAAAATGCAAGCGATATAACTAAGGTTTTAAGCGGGTGCGGGGAGTTTGCGTTTTTCTTTAGTGCGGGGAGTTTGCATTTATCGGTGGGCGGAACAGAATTTGTTTTAGCGGTAACTAATGAAAACGAAAAAGATGTGATAAACGCTTTAAAGCCATACTTAGAAAACGCAAAAATTAAAAAAGTCGTGTTTGATAGTAAAAAAGATAAGCACGTCTTAGCACGGTTTGGAGTTTTGTTAAAGGGCGATATTTTTGACTGTATGATAGCAAAGCACTTAATATCTGGTGAGAGTGTAACCGAAGTAAATAGCATTTTCAATCACCCAGACGAAATTAATGAAGTGGCAAGTGTTATGCTTTCTAGAAAAGGAGAGTATCTTGAAAATTTAGAGCGTATGGGAATGAAAAAACTATACACCGACCTAGAGTTACCATTATCTGATGTGCTATTTAATATGGAGCAAGTTGGATTTAAGGTGGACCGAGAAAGGCTGGTTGAACTGGACAGAAAGTATGAAAAAGAGATACAAGAGTTAACAAATGAAATTTACGACCTTGTGGGGTATGAGTTTAATATAAATTCACCAAAACAATTATCTAAAATTATTTATGATGACCTTATGCTTAGTAGGTCTAAAAAGAAAAGCACCGCTAGTGAAGAACTTGAAAAAATAGTGGATCGTCACCCAATGATACCATTAATTATTAGGTATAGAAAAGTTGCAAAGTTTTTGAATAGTTTTATTAAAAATATGTATGGGCATTTAGACGATAACGACTTTGTGCATACTTGTTTTAATCAAACGTTAACAAGCACTGGCAGACTTTCGTCATCTGACCCTAATCTTCAAAATGTGCCAATTAGGGGTGCGGAATCTAGAGAAATTAGAAGTATGTTTGTGGCTAGAGATTTTTCTAGAGTTTTGGTTGATGTGGACTATTCTCAAATTGAACTTAGAATTTTAGCCGATGTTACGGGTGATGAGATACTTAAAAAGGCTTTTAACGAAAACCTAGATATTCACACGCAAACCGCTATGGAAATATTTGGCGTTCCAAGTGAGTTAGTTACCAGTGAAATGCGAAGGCAAGCTAAGGTAGTTAACTTTGGTATTATTTACGGAATTAGCGATTTTGGCTTATCTAATGACCTTAAAATTTCGGTTGGTGAAGCAAAGCGATACATAGAAAACTTTTTTACGGCTCACCCAAAAGTGCGTGAATATATGGAAAAATCGGTAGAGATCGCAAAAGAAACGGGTAGAGTTAGCACAATTTTAGGCAGAACTAGAAAAATGACCGATATTAATAGTTCTAACTATCAAATACGGTCTAGAGCAGAAAGAGCAACTTATAATATGCCAATTCAGGGGACTGCATCGGATATTATTAAACTGGCGATGGTTAAAGTGTTTAACGAGTTAAAAGACCAAAAGTTGGATGCAAATCTTATTATGCAGGTGCATGATGAACTTATTGTGGATGCAAGAGCTGAAGACCAAGAAAAGGTTTTAAAATTAGTTAAAGATTGTATGAAAAACGCAATAAAATTAAGTGTTCCACTAGATACTGATGGTAGCATAGGTTATAGGTGGAGTGAAGGGCATTAATATGAATAAAACCATAAAAACTCGGCTACAATTATGGTGTGAAAAAGAAATATTTGTTTTTTAGAATAGTTTTGCTGGGGTTAAGCATAGGTTGCTTTATTTTGGCAGGGGTGGTAAGTTACATTAAACTTGCCTACCCATTTGCATACTCGAAAGAAGTGTTTTATTACTCAGATGAGTATAACCTAGACCCGAGTTTGGTGTTTTCTATAATTAATGAAGAAAGCGGGTTTAACACGCTATCTGTAAGCAAAAGCGGGGCAATTGGGCTTATGCAAATAATGCCAAAAACTGGCGAGTTTGTGGCAGATAAACTTGGGCTAGATTACGATGACTCAAGTGTGCTATTTAATCCAGATGTTAATATTCAAATAGGGTGTTATTATCTTAGGTATTTATTTAATAAATACAACGATTTAAACAAAGTGTTGTTTTCGTATAATGCGGGCGAAGGCGTTATGCAAGAACTATATAACGGCGAAGATATAAAAATTGTGGAAAGCATAGAGATAACCGAAACCAAAAACTACATTAAAAGGGTTACAAAAACCAGAAATGCGTATAATAAACTAATTTCATTTAGCAACAGTCTTTGATTGTTGCTTTTTTTAATAATTAAAAAGATTGACACGGGGCTTATAATTGTGCGATAATTTAGTTAGAGGGATTTTATGACTATTCAAGTGAAGCAGAAAAAGTTAATAACACTAATTGTGGCAATAGTTTTCGCTGTTGTAGCAGTCGGTTTTTTAACCGTGGCAAGCATTAAAAGCATTAACTACCACGAGCCAGATTATTCTCATAATTTAGAGATGGCAAGTTGCGACGCAGAAAAAATTAATGACATAATTTATTATAAAGTCAAACTAAGTGGCGAATTTAAAAATAATACAGAAAAAGATTATAATAGTGTAATTATAAATATTAAGTTTAGTGGCATAAATAACAAAACTAGCGAACGAGCCGAGTATGTATCTAGTGTTGTAAAAGAAAATGTTAAAGCAGGCGAAAAAATAGATTTAAGTAAAGATGTTTTAAGAGTTGGAAACAAGTATGGTTTTGTTCCAACGGGAGTGTCAGAAGTTACTGTTTTAGTTAATGGTGAATCTAAGCCAGTAGAATTTTTAGTGCAAGATGACACCAACCTTATTTTATTTGGTGTTGGGCTTGTAACCGCACTTATTAGCAGTGTTTTATTTATCCACTTTAATACGCTAAGAAAAAAAGAAAATATAGTTAAATAGGAGAACCAATTTATGAGTAGTGTATTTTTTACAGACACCGACTGTGAACTTTGGTACACGGACGCAA